>JALYXP010000364.1 GCA_030947045.1 Verrucomicrobiota bacterium
GACGGCGATGTCCTTACGGATGATTGAGCGAATGACCCGCCGTCGCAGAAGTGGCTGGCGAATGTTCGATGCTGGAACGGGATCGGGTATTCTCGCGCTCGCGGGCCGCCGTTTTGGAGCGGGCGAAATCGTCGCCATGGAGAACGATCCGCTCGCGTTGGCTACAGCAAAAGCGAATGCTCGGCGGAATGCTGTCCGGGGTGTTAAATTTTTTCTCGGCGACGCGACGACAGAGCAGCGCGGCACGTTCGACCTCATCACTGCGAATTTGTACTCCGAGCTGCTCGCGACTGCGTTGCCGCGCTGGCGTATGAACCTCGAGAGGGACGCACGCATTATCGTCTCCGGAATCATGCGAACACAGGAGCGCGACATTGTTCGCGTCCTTCGCTCAAACGGCTACACGGTCGACGAAACCCGCCGGCGCGGGAAGTGGATCGCGCTGTGCTGCCGCCTGGCGCACGGGGCAAAAACGAGTTGACTGCGAAGAGCACGAAAGCAACGTTCCCCACCCTAGGCGGACCTCGATTTTCCTGCATCGACGCGGTGGATCTGTTGAGCCGCCGAAGACCTTATGCAGGCCGAAGAACTCTCCTACGTCATCCTCACGCCCTACTCGATGCGTAAGTCGCGCACGGGCGGCATCATCTCACGGCTAATCTCGCGAACGGGTCTCGATCTCGTGAGCGCACGGATGTTCGCACCGAGCCAGGAGCTCGTGAAACGTTACGCGGATACGATCGTTACCGAGACTGATCCGCGGCATCGCGCGACGCAGGAATTGCTGCGCGAGTATGTGCTGAAGAATTTCACTGGGAACGTCAACGGTCAGCGGCCGCGCGTCATGCTGTTGGTCTTCCGTGGTCCCGATGCGATCCGCAAAATCCTTGATACGGCTGGGCACATCGTGAACGAGCGGACGAGCGGCGAAACGATTCGCGACACCTTTGGTGATTACATCACAAACGAGAGCGGCGCGGTCTCTTATTTCGAACCAGCCGTCCTCACCGCAATCAATGCGGACGAAGTCCGCGAAGACCTTCAGCTTTGGGCTGAGTTCTCAGACAGCGACGGCGGGATTCTCGACAAAGTGCTCGCCTACCCTTCTGGCGCGAACGTCGAGAAGACGCTGGTGTTGATTAAGCCCGACAACTTCAAGTTTCCGAACGCGCGGCCAGGCGGCGTAATCGATGTGTTCTCGCGTACCGGTCTTTCGATTGTTGGGTTCAAAGTTCACCGCATGACGGTCGGGCAAGCGGAGGAGTTTTACGGGCCGGTGTTGCCGGTGCTTGAAGAGAAACTCGGCGCCGAGAAAGGTCGAAACGCGTGGGAAGATGTCGTCGCCTTCATGTCTGGCGGACGGCCGAGCGAGACCAGCGCCGGGCAACGCAATGAGCCCGGCTCCGAAAAGTGCATCGCGATTGTCTATCAAGGCGAAGATGCGGTGCGGAAGATTCGCGAGGTTCTTGGGCCCACTGACCCGAGCAAGGCGCCTCCGGGATCGATCCGGAAAGAATTTGGCCAATCGATCATGGTCAACGCGGCTCATGCCTCTGATTCGGCGGAGAATGCGCAGCGCGAAATGGGGATCATTCGCGTCGACGAGAATAACTTCAAACCTTTGATTGAAAGCTTCTACCAGAGCCAATAGTTTGCGCTCCGATTTTGCCAACCTCTAGCTCAAGCTCCTCTGCCATGGAAATTTCCGAACGTGCCGCCCAGTTAACTCCGTCTCTGACGCTGTCGATCGACAGCAAGGCGAAAGCGATGAAAGCGGAGGGTTTGGACGTTTGTGGATTCGGCGCTGGCGAGCCTGATTTTGACACGCCGGAGCACATCAAGGATGCAGCAATCGCGGCCCTTCAGGGCGGCTTTACAAAGTATACTCCTAGCGCTGGATTGCCCGAGCTTCGCCAGGCGATTTCGGAGAAATTGCAGGCTGATAACGGCCTAACCTACAAGCCAAGCCAGGTGATCGTCAGCACCGGAGCAAAGCAAGCGTGCTACAACGCGATTCTGGCGACGTGTCAGGATGGTGACGAAGTCGTCATTCCATCACCGTACTGGGTTAGCTATCCAGAGATGGTGCGCCTCGCGGGTGCCGAGCCGATCATCGTCCAAACGACAGAGCGTAACAGTTGGAAAATGCGCGCCGAAGACTTCGAGAAAGTCATGACGCCGCGCACGAAGATGCTGATCCTGAACAGCCCGAACAACCCAAGCGGCGCGGTTTACACGCGGGACGAGATCGCCGCGATTGTTGAAGTCGCAGCGGCGGAAGACATCTACATCTTGTCGGACGAGATTTACGAGAAGCTGGTTTATGACGACGTGCAGCATACCAGCGTTGCGTCTATTTCGCGGGAGGCGTATGACCTGACGATTACCGTCAATGGTTTCAGCAAAGCATACGCGATGACGGGTTGGCGCCTTGGTTATCTGGCGGCGCCGGAAGCGATCGCGAAGGCGGTTGATTCAATCCAAAGCCACAGCACTTCGCATCCGGTTTCGTTCGTCCAGCGCGCTGCCATTGCTGCGCTGAAAGGCGATCAGCAACCGCTCGCCGATATGCGCGACGAGTTCGACCTCCGCCGGAACTATATGTATGACCGGATCACAAAGATCCCGAACATCACCGCGGTGAAGCCACAGGGCGCGTTCTACATCCTGGTGAACATCAGCCAGCTCGGCTTGAGCTCGCAGAATTTCGCGGATCGTTTGCTCAGCAAAGCGAACGTAGCCGTCATTCCAGGAGCGGCTTTTGGTGATGATCGGACGGTGCGCCTTAGCTACGCCACCAGCATCGACATCATCAAAAAAGGGATGGATCGCTTCCAGGATTTCTGTCGCACGCTGTAGCCGCGTTCTGACGTTGACCGCGGTCGGTTTTCCACAACCACCCGGCGCCGTCATCCCGCGCGTCGTCGCGGGATCTCGCATTTAGGTGAGCGCGTTACCGAGA
>JALYXP010000365.1 GCA_030947045.1 Verrucomicrobiota bacterium
GCCCTTATACCGCGGAGAAATACATCGCGCTCGTCGACTGCATCCGCGTGGCGAAACCGGACGTCGCGATCACTTCCGATGTGATCGTCGGTTTCCCGGGTGAAGACGAAACCGATTATGCCGCAACACGGGACCTGGTGAGCCACGTGCAGTTCGATAACGCCTTCATCTTCCGCTATTCCACCCGCGCCGAGACACCGGCGGCGACGATGCTAAACCAAGTCGCCGAGAGCGCGAAAGAAGCGCGCAACCAGGATCTGCTCCGCGTCGTCGACGAATCTGCGCATCGCGCAAATAATCGGCTGGTCGGCCGCGAGCTTGAGATACTCTGCGAAGGCCCGAGTCGGCATAACGCCGCTCGCCTCATGGGCCGGACACGCACGAACAAGATCGTTGTCTTCGAAGATAGCGGCGACCGCGCCGGCCAACTGATGAAGGTGCGCGTCGAGCAGGCGAACGGTTTCAGCTTGTATGGCACGCCGGTCGTGTAAATCTGCCGCTCGACCCGACGCATGATCTACAATCTGTCTCTCCAGACCGCCGGCTTCATCGCGGGGTTGCTGCTGCTGCTCGTTAGCCTACCGGGCCTCCTGATGCCTGGAACTGCGCGCGATTGGGTCACAAGATTCCCCCGCTCGTTCCCTGCCGGCATCGTTCTGCTCACGCTGGGCTTCATCTGGAGCATTTGGCTGCTCGCGACGATGGAGATGGGCGAGTTTTCGAGCTTTCGTAAGCCGCTCCTAATCGCAGTGCCGATCGGCTATCTGCTTGTGCTGCGTTTTGTAAATGAATTCCTCGCCGTCCGTGCGCTCGGCATCCTGGCGTTGCTCGCAGGCGAACCTCTCCTCGACGCCGCGTTTCTGCGTTATGAGCACAGCCGCCTGCTCGTCACGGTATTCGCGTATCTGTTAATCATCCTTGGCTTGTTTTGGGTAACGATGCCTTACGTGCTGCGCGATCAACTCGCCTGGGTCACGCGGACCGCTGCGCGTTGGCGTTCAATCAGCTTGCTCGCGCTGCTCTACGGCGCTGCGATTCTCTTCTGCGCGTTCACGCGCTACTAGACCGCTCGCGCTGAGCGGTATTCGTGAAGCGCATCCTCGTCATCCGCGGCGGCGCGATCGGCGATTTCGTCCTGACACTGCCAGCGATCCATCTGCTCCGGGACGCCTTCCCCGGCGCAACGCTGGAGATCCTCGGCTACAAACACATCATCGCGCTGGCGGAGAATCGCTTTTACGCGAACGCCTCCCGCTCGATTGAATACGGCGCGCTCGCGAGCTTTTTCGCACGCGATGGCGATCTGCCGACTGAATTAGCGGATTACTTCCACAGCTTCGATCTCGTCGTCAGCTATCTCTTCGACCCTGATCGGGTCTTCGAGGGAAACATCGCGCGCTGCGGCGTCGATGTATTCCTAGCCTGTTCGCCAAAGGTCGACGGGAGCGAACACGCGGCGATCCAACTCGCGCGTTCGCTTGAACAACTCGAGCTGCGACTAGCAACGGCAGCGGCCAGGCTCTACCCGAGTGCCGCCGATCGCGCCCTCTCTGAAACATACCTCGCCGCTGGACGAGTCATTGCGATCCATTCGGGTAGCGGCAGTCCGACAAAGAACTGGCCAATCAAAAAATGGCAAGAGCTCGCTCGTCATCTACTCGACTCCGATGCTGCCGCGTCGCTGTTGATCATCGGCGGAGAAGCAGATGCCCACCCTCTCGCCGCGATGAAGCAAACATTCGGCAGCGAACGAGTGCGATTCGCCGAAAAACTTGCGCTGCCACTGCTTACTGCTGCGCTCGAGCGATGCGCGCTCTTCCTCGGCCACGATAGCGGGATCTCGCATATCGCAGCCGCGGTCGACACGCCGTGCGTTTTGTTGTTCGGACCGACCGATCCCGCAGTGTGGGCTCCAGCTAATCCACGAGTCCGCGTGCTCCGAGCGCCCGAGGGGATTCTCGACGTGCTGCCGATGAACGTCGTCGCGGAAGCAGCAATCGCTGCGCTACCAACTACGAGCTGATGCGCATCGGCATCAGCACGTATAGGAATGGCGT
>JALYXP010000366.1 GCA_030947045.1 Verrucomicrobiota bacterium
AACGGCCGGGACACCTACGTCTCGCCGGTCTTTGAAATCACCGCAAACTGGAAACCGTTCGACGGCACGACGGTGGCGCTAACCGCCGGACGCCGCACAAACACTTCTGCAGTCCTGGCCGGACAGGATTTTAGCTCTACGCGATTTGGCGTTTCCGTTCGCCAGAGGTTTATGCGGCGTTTCACCCTTGGCTTAACTGGCGGCTACGAGAACTCCGAATACTTCAGCACCGTCAGCAACGTCGACTCCGTCCGGAACGACAACTACTTCTATGTGCAGCCATCCGTCGATGCCAGCGTCACTAGATTCTGGTCGGTAGGAGCGTATTATCTCAGGCGCGAAAACAGCAGCGCGCTTAACTCCTTTAGCTTCTATGACAATCAGGTTGGTTTCCGGTCTTCACTTACATTTTAGGAACGGCAACGTGCGTCCTGCACAAGCTTCCCTCTCCTCGCTCCTGAAGTTCGCCGCGTTCGTTAGCGCTGTTATTTTCACGGGGGCGAGTGCGATTGCTCAATCGCCAGCACCTCCAGCCGCTACCCCTGAACTCGCACGAGCGGCGATCTCTGTGCCGACGGCTCCACCGCAGGGTGGCGCTGTTGCAAATTCGAACGTAGTCAGTGCGCCCAGCGGTTACACGCTGAGCGCGAACGATCAGGTCGCAATCGAAGTCTACGGTGAAGACGATCTGCGCACGAACGCGCGACTCAGCGCCGACGGGAGCATCAGCCTTCCATTGCTCGGTGCAGTCAAACTCGGCGGGCTTACGCTGCCGCAAGCTTCCTCACGCCTGACCGAACTCTACGGGCGCGATTACCTCGTCAATCCCAAGGTGAATGTCTCGCTCGCGAGCTACGCAAAACGCCGTTTCACCATGCTCGGCCAAGTGAACCGCCCGGGTAGCTTCGAGATGCCGGAAGGCAGCGCCAGCGGCATTGATCTCCTCGAAGCAGTCGCGATGGCCGGCGGCTATACGCGGATCGCTGCGCCGGAACGCATTAGTGTTCGGCGAAAAGGCGCAAACGGCGATGAAGTCCTCCGCGTGAATGGGAAACAACTCGCGAAAAGCAGCGGCGGCGGCTTCCGCGTGCAGCCCGGCGACACGGTTACGGTCGGCGAGAGTATCTTCTAATTTCAGTCGCATGACACCTCCCCCATCCGTTGCGTCTCAAGTCGGCTCCCCTCCTCCGCAGTCGCCCTCTCCTGCGGCTTTCACGCCGACGCATGACAGCCCTACGCGCGGCCTCGATTTCCGCCACTTGTGGCACACGGTGCTCGAGCGGCTCTGGATTCTGGTGCTTTGCACGTTAGCTGGCCTGTTCCTAGCCCTCGGCTACATCGCGCGCACACCGAAGATCTACCAAGGTCACGTGGTTCTGGAAGTAGACGTCGCGGAATCAAGCGTGAGCAGCGGCGCGGAAGATACCTCTAACCGCGTCCGTTCCATGTTCCTCGCTAGCCAGGAAGCGATGCGCACGATCGAGCAGAATCTTGTCAACCGCAGCCTGCTCGCGCGAGTCGTGCGTTCCGAAGGACTCGCTGAAGACGGTGGCCAGGCGCTCCTCGGTCAGACGAAAACTCCGGGGGCTCCTCCGCAAGCCAAAGCCGTCCCAGCCGCTGCGGACCAGGCCGACGAGCCTGCCTTTACGCCAACGGAAGAAGGTCTAGCCGGGGCATTATCCGGCATGGTGAAGCCGGTCATTCGCCGCGGCACGCGCTTGATCGATCTGTATGTCGCGAACCGCGATCCTGCGATGAGCCAGCGCCTCGCTGAAGCGGTGGGCCGTGAGTATATCCGCGGTTCTATCGCACGCCGTTCCTCGGGGACGCAGGAGACGCTTCGTTATTTGATGGAAGAGGAGCAGCGGCTCAAAGCAAATCTGCAGAAGAGCGAAGCAGCGATCGCTGAGTATAAGGCGAAAACGCCAGATGCATTACAGCTTGGTGGTGGCGTAGGGGCGACTGGTTCGCAACAAGGCGCGGGTAGCACTGGCAGCCGTGGCGGCTTGGTTGAAGATAAGCTGCAGGAGTTAAGCACGAAGCTAACGACTGCTAAGGCCGAGCGTCTTCGTCTAGAAGGGGAACTCGCGCAGATCGATCGCGCTGGTGAAGACGTCGACGCGCTTCTCGCGATCGCAAGCATCGCGAACGCGCCGAACGTAGCTGAGCGTCGCCGGGAGCTTGCTCAAGTGCAGGCTGCCGTTGCCACACTGTCGCAGCGTTACAAAGATAAACACCCGCGCATGATGGCCGCGAAAGCGGCGCTCGCGGAGACGCAGGCCTCACTCCGCCGCGCCGTGCTCGATCAGCCGGCGATGCTGAAGAACGCGGCGCAGCAGGCGAAATCGGCTGAGGATAACATTCAAGGCGCTGCCTCCGAGCAGGAGAAAGCCGCGCTCGCATTAAACAAAGCGGCTATCGGTTATCAGGAACTTGCCCGCCAGGCGGAGAGCGATCGCGCGCTCTACGAAAGCGTGCTGCGCCAGATTAAGTCGACCGACTTTAGCAAAGGCCAGCGGACTAACGCAGTCAGCGTAGTCGAGCGCTCCCCCACTCCGACGCAGCCGATCCAACCCAATCCGAAGAAGTCGATCATGCTTGGGCTGCTCGGCGGAATCGCTGCTGGGCTCGCGACGATCTTCGGACTAAACGCGCTCGATCGCTCGATCAAGACTGTTGACCAGGCGGAGAGCACACTAGGTTTGCCCGTTCTTGCAGCGGTCCCCGAAGTAAAGAAAGGCGAATCCGGCACTGCCAGCGCGCAAAAGAGCCGGGATCGCGCCGCGCTCGGTAGCGCTAGTTATCGCCTCGTGGCCGAGGCGCCCGAAGGTCCCGCGGCTGAGGCATTCCGTAATCTTCGCGCGACGCTATCTCTGCTCGGTCCCGAGAGTGAACGGCGTGTCTTTCTTTTTACCAGCGCGCTCCCGAGCGAAGGCAAGAGCTTCACCAGCGCGAACTATGCACTCTCGCTCGCGCAACAAGGTCACCGCGTCCTCCTGATTGACGACGATCTTCGGCGTCCAAGCCTGCACAAAATTTTCCTTCGCGACGAATCGGAGGGCGTAAATGCCTCCGGGGAATCGCAAACGAAAGGCATCGTCGATTACCTTGTTGGAGATGTCAGCCTTGAAGGTGCGGTTCGCGTTGTCCAAGCCAGCGAGGTCGACGTTCTCGGTACGACCCCTTCAGAGGATCGCCTTCTCACGGCCACCGGCGGCCAACTCTGCGTCATCGCAGGCGGTCGACGCGCGCCGAACCCGGCGGAATTGCTGAGTGGGACTGCCTTCGCGCAAATGGTGAGCGAAGCGGCCAAGGTGTATGACCGCGTCGTCATCG
>JALYXP010000375.1 GCA_030947045.1 Verrucomicrobiota bacterium
TTGTGCCGCATGTGGTGGAGCCGAGCGCGGGGGTGGATCGCACGTTGCTGGCGCTGATCTGTGAGGCGTTCGCGGAAGAGACGGTGACGGATGAGAAGGGGAAGAGCGAGACGCGGACGGTGATGCGTTTTCATCCGCGGATGGCGCCGATCAAAGTGGGCGTGTTCCCGTTGCTCAAGAACAAGCCGGAGCTCGTTGCGAAAGCGCGCGAAGTCCATGCGCTGCTGAAGCCTCACATGATGACGTTCTACGATGAAGCGGGTGCGATCGGCCGCCGCTATCGCCGACAGGACGAAGCGGGCACGCCGTTCGGCCTAACGATTGATTTCGAGACGCTCGGCGAACGCGGCGACGAACTGCGCGATACGGTGACGCTGCGCCATCGCGATTCGATGAAGCAGGAGCGGGTGAAAATCGGGGAATTACTTGGGCGCTTGCTGCCGCTGGTCCAATAGCGGCTGTCATTCCGAGCGAAGTCGAGGAACCCCGTGGCACAATGTCACGTAACTGCCACGGGGTCTCTCGACTTCGCTGCGCTGCGCTCGGGATGACGGGTTGGCATCTCGAACGGCGGTGGGAATCGAATAAGAGGCATGGCCAATCATCAGCACCAGACGGAGCGGGCAGGGGATAAGATTTCGCTGTGGGAGGCGACGAGTGAAACGGGCGAGCTCAACCCTTTGCGCCAAGACATCGATGCGGATGTCTGCATCGTCGGCGCGGGGATCGCCGGGCTCTCCGTCGCATACCGGCTCGTGCGCGATGGACAAAAGGTGGTCGTGATTGACGACGGCCAGATCGGTCGCGGGATGACGGGGCGCACCACCGCGCACCTGGCGAGTGCGCAGGATGACCGATTCTACGAAATCGAGAGCCTGCACGGAGCAGAGGGAGCGCGTTACGCCGGCGAAAGTCACGCGGCCGCGATCGACCAGATTGAGGCGAACGTTCGCGATGAGCGGATCGAGTGCGAGTTCGAGCGCGTCGACGGGTATCTGTTTGAACCTCCTAACGAGGGGATCGAAAATCTGCGCCGGGAGTTTGAAGCGGCCGGTCGCGCGGGCATGGACGTCGAGTGGATCGATCGCGCGCCGATTGATGCATTCAACACCGGAGCCGCAATCCGCTTCAAGCAGCAGGGGCAATTTCATCCGTTGCATTACCTGCGCGGACTCGCCGCGGCGTTCGAGCGTTATGGCGGTAAGATCTATACGGGCACGCGCGTCGTGGACGTGCAAGAAAGCGAGAACGGCATTGCGAAGACGCAGGACGGCCACACGATCCGCGCGAAGCATTTTGTGGTCGCCACGAACACGCCGATTAACGACCGGTATGTCATTCACACGAAGCAGGCGCCTTACACGACTTATGTGATCGGCCTGCGTATCGCGAAGGGTTCAGTGCCGCACGCGCTTTTCTGGGACATGGCCGAACACGCGGGCGAGGAAGACAAGCCCGTCGGAATGATTCCATACCACTATGTTCGAGTAGCGAGCGGAGAAGACGGCGACGAGGTGCTGGTCGTCGGCGGCGAGGATCACAAGACGGGGCAAGAGGATGATTTCGAGCAGCGCTACTCGCGCCTGGAGGATTGGACGCGCGCGCGTTGGCCGCAAGCGGGCGAGGTGGTATTTCGTTGGTCCGGCCAAGTGATGGAGCCAGAGGATTACATGGGCTTTATCGGCCGGAATCCTGCCGACAAGAACAACGTCTACATCGCCACCGGTGACTCCGGACAAGGCATGACGCATGGGACGATCGCGGGCATTCTGATTCCGGATCTGATCATGGGCCGCGCAAACCGGTGGGAGAAGCTCTATGATCCATCGCGCTTGAGTTTCAAATCAGCCGGCGATTTCCTGAAGGAGAACATCAACGTCGCGGCGCAGTACCGGGATTACGTCACTGGCGGCGACGTCACGTCGCTCGACGAGATCCCGGCGGGACAGGGTGCAGTGTTTCGGCGCGGATTAAAGAAAATCGCGTGCTATCGCGACGACGCGGGCACGGTGCACGAGATGACGGCAGTCTGTCCGCACTTGAAGTGCATCGTGCATTGGAACCGCAACGAGAAGACGTGGGATTGCCCGTGCCATGGATCGCGCTTCGATGCGATGGGGCACGTGATGAACGGTCCGTCGATCGCGGATCTCGCGCCGCTGGAGAGCGATGGAGGCTGAGGCATTCCGCGCGATCTGCCTGGCGAAACCGGCAGCGACAGAGGAGACGCCGTTTGGGCCGGAACACCTCGTCTTCAAAGTCGGCGGGAAGATGTTCGCGCTGCTCGCATTCGAGGAGGTTCCGCCGTCGGCTAATCTGAAGTGTGATCCAGATCGAGCGTTGGAACTGCGTGATCGCTATGACGAAGTGACGCCGGGTTATCACATGAACAAAAAACATTGGAACAGCGTCATCATCGCGGGCAGCGTTCCCGACGCTGAGATCAGCAGAATGATCGATGACTCCTACGATCTAGTGTTCCGCTCGCT
>JALYXP010000379.1 GCA_030947045.1 Verrucomicrobiota bacterium
CATTCCGAAACGCTTTTCCGATCTGCGCGATTCCAAATGGAATCTTCTTCCGTGCGGTATCGAGGACGTTCTTGAATTGCACGAAGATTGACTGCGCAGTTTCAGGTCGGAGGTAGGCAATGGAAGACTCATCCTCAGAAGCGCCCAGATTCGTCCGGAGCATCAAGTTGAAAGAACGTGGTTCCGTCAGGTCCTTGCCGCCGCAGTTCGGGCATTGTTTCACGCCATGTTTTTCCGGCATCTGATCAGCACGAAACCGTCCATTGCACGTCCGGCAATCCACCATCGGATCCACGAACGTGTCCTCATGCCCGCTCGCCTTCAGCACCGAGCGATGCGTCAAAATCGAGCCGTCGAGTCCTACCACGTCATCGCGTTCGCGCACCATCACGCGCCACCAATAATCCTTCAGATTCCGCTTTAGCTCCGTCCCGAGCGGGCCGTAGTCCCACACGCCGTTCAGCCCGCCGTAGATCTCGCCGGATTGAAAGATGAAGCCGCGGCGTTTGCACAGACTGACGATCTTTTCCATCCGCTGCGGATCGCTCTGCTTGTCGGCGCTCATAAACGCATAACTGGGACAAGCGTCCTCCTTTAGCAAACGTTTTGCAGCAATTCACCGTCACCGCCGATGAGCGCTGCTCGAAAAGAACGGTTCGCGCTCGCCGCTCTGGGAACATCGTAACCGACCCCGGGAGCTTTTGATGTTTACACGCTGAATGCGAAAAACTAGCATCGGCGCGTGTCCGTCAAATTGCCGTCTGTGCGGTCCAGTCCAATTATGAAGCGTGCCGTCGTCGCCGCTTTATGCATGTTCGCGGCGGCGGTTGCCGCACCAAAGGCGCAGACTGCCGGACCGGATGCCTTTCGGGCGCTCCATAATTTCGTGCATATCGGAGCACCTGCGAGCCTTGTTCAAGCGACTGACGGGAGCTTCTATGGGACGACGGAGTTAAGGCAGATCTTCCGCGTAACTTCTACGGGTAGCTTGACGACTTGGCAGCCGTTCAAAGCTGACGTGAGCACTGCTGCCATCGAGCTGGTTGCCGGCAGTGCTGGCAACTTGTTTGGGCTCGTGAGGACGAACGATGGGCAAGCGTATTTCTTTCAGCTCTCAGGTTCGTCCGGTGAGGTAACCATTCTCCACCAATTCACCGCCGAGGAAGGGTCATACCCCAACGGGCTCATCGCGGCGGACGATGGTTTCATCTACGGGCTCATCGGTCCGGCGAACGTCGATTCGCGCGGTGCGTTGTTTCGGCTCACCCCCACCGGCGCGTTCTCAACCGTGCACACGTTCACGCTGGAAGAGAATACAGGGTATTCGTCGCCTGGCTCGCTCGTCCAAGGAACGGACGGCAACTTGTACTTCGTAGCTAGCTATGGCGGCAGCGGCGGCTACGGCGCAATGTTTCGCTGCACGCGCGCAGGCGTGCTGACGATGGTTTATAGCTTCGGCGGCGGCGTTGATGGCTCGGCACCAGTTTTTCTAACGCAGGCAAGTGATCGCAGCTTGTACGTTGTGCATCGCGCGGGCGGAGGAGGCTCCCAGCCGGAAGCGCTGTCGCGGCTGAGCGCGGGCGTGCTGACCGAAGTTCATCGTTTCTCCACGTCGGAAGAGCCCTCGCGACTCGCGACAGGAGCTGGCGGCGTGATCTACGGAATCAACAGTGGATACTCGCATGCGTCCGTCTTTAGATTTGATCCTGTTGCTGGCTTCACAACGCTGCACCAGTTCGCGCCTGGCGAGCGGGTCAACTCCTCGTTGATCCTGAGCAACAGTGTCTTGTATGGCATTGCTAGTAATACCGCGGATGGCTTCGGCTTCGTCTTCCGTTTGCCTGTAGTAGGCGGGCTGACCCGCTTTTGTGAATTCAACGATGCCCCAGCTCCATTTGCCCCGAATGGCGGACTCGTGCAGGCGCCGGATGGCACCTTCTACGGCACTACAAAATCAGGAGGGGCCGCCGGCAAAGGCACCGTTTACAAGCTCCAGCCCGACGGCGCCTTCGCCATTCTCTACGCTTTCGACAGCCCGTCGGATGGTTCTCAGCCGGCATCACTCGTGGTCGGTGGCGACGGCGTTCTGTATGGAACAACCGCCGCATCGAACGGTGGCTCGTCGACGATGTTCCGACTCACCACGTCAGGTGTGTTCACCACCATTGACGTCAGTCCCACCACGCCTTTGAACCCGGGTTATCACACGCTGATTTCCGGTCGCGACGGTGCCATCTACGGCACGACTGGAGGCGACGACCGCGGCTCCGGTTACGTTTTCAAAATCGCTGCCGACGGCACCGTGGCGAAGCTTTATGAGTTTACCGGCGGCGCTGATGGCGGCAGACCGTTAAGCCTGGTGCATGCGACTGACGGCAATCTATATGGACTTACCTCGGTCGGCGGTGCAAATCGCGCTGGCACCCTCTTCCGGCTAAGCCCATTGGGTAGCTTCACGACGATCAGGAACTTCGAATTCGGAGTCTTTTCACCCCGTCTACCTCTCGCGCTGGTGCAGGGTTCCGACGGCAATCTCTACTGCG
>JALYXP010000410.1 GCA_030947045.1 Verrucomicrobiota bacterium
TAAGTCGGAGATCAGTTTCCGTGGCAGTCTCGATGACGGGAAGATGCAGCTGGGGATCTAAACCTGTTACCGCCACGCGCAGCCATTGGGAGTGCGGTAAACGTTCAGCATCGCCAGCGATGGCGATTGCGTTGAAAGCGGAAGCATCGTCAGCTGTCCAAACGGAAATGCCGTCGCCCGTCAGCTCAATTAATTTGAGATCGACGATCGTAAAAGGACTCCCGAAATCAATCCGGAGTGGCGCGGCACCGGCGCCTTTCGGAAGCCTGATTACAATCTCTTTCCAATGTTCGTGTCCGATTCGCGCTAGTGCCGAATGTTCTTCGTGATGGGTGCCATCGCGCGTGTAAAAGACCTGCACGATTGATTGCGAGCCGGCCGCCGTCTGGCCGATCGTTCGATTGCGCCAGTGCCGCGTGATCAACTCCTGCATCTCACCCGCGCGCTCGCGATAGTACGTCGCGAGCGGCCCGAGCGACGGTTCGTCGGCGCGGAGGAGTGTCTCCGTCGGAAAGGGTAGGTCCGCCGTCGGTGGTTTCTGCCAGACACCCAGGCCGGGCCCGTCGCTGAATGTGTAAGACCTGCCACGGGTGCGAAGTTCCTCCCAAACCTTCCACACTCCAAAGTCGCGCACCCGCACCGCGACATCGTGCATCAGCAAAATCCCGCCCGGTCGGATCTTCGGCAGCCAGCGGTCGAGATCGTGGCGCACAGCATCTTCCGTGTGGAGTCCGTCGAGGTGAAGAACGTCGATGCTCTGCGAGGTGAACTGATCGACCGCGTCATCAAAGGTCGAGCGCAGCAGTTGTGAGAAGGCAGCATAGTGCGTTGCGTTATGCTGGCTGACTTCGCGGAACGTCGTCTCATCATAACCGCCGGCCTGCTCGTCTCCTTGCCACGTATCGACGGCGAAGCAGCGTGTGCCGGTCGCATTCTCAGCCGCCGCCTGACAGAACGCGAAATAGCTCTCACCGCGGTCCGTTCCCAGCTCAACCAGCAACCGCGGCCGTAATGTCGCCACCAGATCGTAGGCGAAGTGGAGATTGTCCGTCCACGCGCCGACGCCATAAACGCGTGGTTTGAAATGCCGGGACGGCAAGTCAGTGGGGGCGACGGCGGGATACATGTGCGGAAGGAGAATAGCGGTCGCGGCTGACAAAGTCACCGCGGGCTTGATTCACGCGCCTCTGGCGCTGACTAATTGGGCTCCCGACGCCACTGCTCTGATGTTTCCCGAACTGCCCAGCCTCCGCGATTTTCGGCCGAAGTTCTATACCGGCGGTGTGTCGCGTTTTTACCTGGCACTCGTTTATGACCTGATCCGCCTGCATAGGCCGCAGACTGTCGTGATCGCCGGGTTTTCTGACGGTCAGCTGCATTTCACGTGTTGCCAGGCGGCGACTGAAGTTGCGGCCGGCACCGTCGTGACGATCGTGCGCCGCGATCGCGTCGGCGAGTCCCCTGACGATGACGACGCTTGGCAAGCGACGGTATCTGAGACCGTCGAATTCTACCAGGAGACCGCGGTCACCGCTGAAGGCGTCCCAGCAGCAATCGCGGCGCGATTCGCAGACGGAACCGTCGATCTCCTGTTGATCGATGATTGCGACTCAGGTGCGCAAGTATCGGACGAGCTACATGTTTGGCAGGCCAAACTTTCGGCAAACGCCGTTGTTTTAATTCACGGAATTCAGCTCAATCGCCCGGACCCACCCCGGCGAGCTTGGGACGAATTCAGGCGCTTGGCCGTTAATGCTGTCGAATTTACAGATGGCATCGGGCTTGGGGTTGCCGCTCTGGGGGCAGCGGCATTCGACAACACGTTCGCAGCGCAGCTGTTTGGCTCATCCGAGGCACAAATCGAACTCAGGCGCGCGTATGAGCTGATCAACTTGCGCGTCGATGCAGCCGCACGCGCGGAGAAGGCGGAGCGAGAGAATGCAGCACTTCAGCTGCGTCAAGTTTGGCTCGACACCCTGCTCGACGACCGATGGAAAGCGCAGGATGTGATGGATCATCAGGCCCGGGAATTGCAGCGGCTCCGCGCTCTTGTCGCTGATCCGACGCTCGACCTCGTCGATCTGCAAGAGCGATTTAGAGCGCTCCAGACTGATCGCGACATCGCCCAAAGGGTGATGGACGAACAGATGGAGGAGCTCACAGGTCTGCGCGCTCGATTCTCTCAGCTAGAGAGCAGCCGGTCGGCCGCGCAAGCCGTGATGGATGAGCAGTTGCGAGAGCTCACGAACTTGCGCAGCCGGTTCGAAGAGCTGGAGCGCAGCCGGTCGGCTGCGCAGGGAGTGATGGACGAGCAGGCGCAAGAGATCGAGAGCCTTCGACACCGCTTCGCCGAACTGGCACGCGATCGTGCAGAGGCGCAGGCGGTGATGGATCGACAGGCAACGCAGATCGAGGAGCAGCAGCGGAGTTCGCGCGCTCAGCAACGGAGTTTCGACGAGCTGCATCGCGATCGGATCAAGGCGCAGCTGATCATGGATACGCAGGTCGAGCAGCTGAAGCAGTGGGGAGCGAAAACGGAGCAGCTCACGACGGAATTCGCAGCGCTCAAGAAACAGCTGTCGGATCACAAGCAAATCCTCAAAACCGCGAAAAACAACTGCCGCAAGAATGGCCGATGTTTCCGGATCGCGACCGACCCAAAACCAAAGAGAACGATTCCCGAGAAGATTCTGCGCGAGCTGCGACGCATCCCTGCGAACCTCACTGGCGCGCGCCGGCAACAGACAGCCGCAAAACCTCCTGGGAAGTCGATCCCTTCCCCCGAGCCACCTTCGCCCGACCGCTATCCACAATGGATCGCAGAGCATGAACCGACCGCCGCCGCGATCGAGCAGCAACGGCGCGCGGCCGCTGCAATGGCTGGCCCAAAAATCAGCTTACTTATCCCAACTTATAACACGCCGGTCCAATTTCTTGACGAGCTGTTCGTGTCGCTGACTGAGCAAACCTATCGAAACTTCGAGTTCTGCGTCGTCGACGGTGGATCGGATAACGTCGACACGATCGCCCGATTGAAGACGTGGGCACAGAAGGAGCAGCGTCTGCGTGTCGAGTTCCTCCCGCAAAACCTCGGAATCGCGGAGAACACGAATCGCGCATTGGCGACAGCGACGGGCGAATTTGTCGCGTTAGTGGATCATGACGATCTGCTTGCGCCCTTCGCGCTCTATGAAGTCGCGCGAGCAATCGTAGCGCAGCCGACAACCGACATTGTCTACAGCGATGAAGACCGCTGGTCGGAGGCAGGGCAGCGGCATTCACCATTCTTCAAGCCGGAATGGAGTCCCGAGTTGCTCTACTCGTGCATGTATCTCGGTCATCTCACCGTTTACCGCCGTAGCTTGCTTGAGAAGATCGGTGGCTTTCGGAAAGAGTTCGATCTGTCGCAGGACTACGACCTCGCTCTGCGCGCGACCGAGCAAGCGCGTCAAATTCGGCATCTTCCGCACGTGCTTTACCACTGGCGCGAACACGCTAGCTCGGGTTCAACAGGTGGAAAGCCCGACGCGCGGAAAACAAATCTGGCGGCCCTCGCTGACGCCATGCGCCGCCGTGGCCTGCCAGCGGACGTGCTCGAGTACCCCACGGCAAACCGCGTCCGGATGAAATCGGCTACGCCTCGCGCGGTCTCGATCATCATCCCCACCGATTCGGCGCAACGTGCGCGCGAGTTGCTCACCGCGATTCCGCGCCTGACGGACCACCCGAAGCTTGAGGTGATTGTCGTCACAAACAGCCGGCTTGCGAACTCGCTGAAGGCTCTTGTGCTAAACAAACCGCAGCTGCGGCTGCTGCCGTACGACAAGCCGTTCAATTTCTCGGATAAATGCAATGCGGGTGCCGACGCGGCCTCCGGTGATCGACTCATTTTCTATAACGACGACGTTATGCCGCGCGATGCGAACTGGGTGCAGGAAACAATCGAGCCGCTGGAAAACCCCGATGTCGGAGCCGTGTCTCCGAAGCTTCTCTACGAGACCGGGAAAATACAGCACGCAGGCCTCGTAACGGGCGTGCGCGGTTTGATCGGCACAGCCTTTCACCAGCAACCAGCGGACTCAACCATCCACGTGAACTTCGCGCAATCGATGCGCAATGTGTCTGCTCTCTCCGGTGCCTGCCTGGCGGTGCGAAAGGATGATTTTCTTCGCGTCGGTGGGTTCGATGCCGTGAACACGCCTGTTTCGCACTCGGATATCGACCTTTGTTTTAAATTGCGCGAGGCAGGGCTGCGGTGTGTCTACACACCTTTTGCGACGCTGTTGCACACCGGACACGTCTCGTTAGTCGACGAGGAGAAGAAGCCCGAGGTCGCGGCGCAACGCGACAAGTCTTCGATCTACCTCCTGAAGCGCTGGGGCGGCGCAGTGACCCACGACCCTTATTACAGCGACAATATGCGGGATTGGCTTTACGCCGACTCGCCGACGCCGATCCGGATGTTTGGGCGCGATAATTCCGCTCCCGAGACCGGTCTGGATCTGCTTTTTATCTCGCACGACCTCAGCCTGAGCGGCGCGCCGATTTTGCTGCTCCATCTGGCGCGTTGGTGCAAGGAACACGGCTTCTTTGTCACCGCGATGGCTCCCGAAGACGGCCCCTTGCGCGTTCAATACGAGGCCGCGGGAATCCCGCTCATCCTCGACCCGCTCATCAGCACTGAACACGAATCGTTCAGTAGTTTTCTGCGCAATTTCGATGCGGTTCTGGCGAACACCATCCGTGGCTGGCCCGCGATCCGCGCGGCGAAACAGGAGGGTGTGCCGGCGCTTTGGTGGCTGCACGAAACGGAGGTCGGCGAGCACTTTCTGCGCGAAGATGCGCAGCTGCGAATGTCCATTCCACATGCTGACGTGATCTTTGCGCCGTCGGAGCGGACCGCGTCCGTTTATCGTCCGTTTACCGATAACGCGCCACGCCGCATCGCATACGGCATTCCTGATCTTGGCCTGCCGGCCGCGCAACCTCGCCCGCATACCGAACCGCTCCGCTTTCTTTTACTCGGCAGTGTCGAGCCGCGGAAGGGGCAGGATGTTTTCGCGGAAGCGCTCCGAAGCCTCCCTCTAGATGTGCAGCAGAAGGCAGTGTTTCAAATCGCCGGACGCGTGATGGATCCTCAGTTCGAAGCGAGAGTCCATGCGCTCGCGAAAGGCGTGGCGAACTTGACCATCTCGGGCGCACTCGACCATGCAGAAGCGTTGACGTTACTCGGAGCCACCGACGTTCTTGTGTGCGCTTCACGCGACGAGGCGATGCCGGTCACCATCCTGGAAGCAATGTGTCTCGGTAAAACAATTCTAAGTACTCGAGTCGGTGGAGTGCCTGAGTACATCGAATCCGGCGAGAACGGAGTGCTCGTGAAACCCGAGGAACCGGCGGACCTCGCCGCTGCGATCGAGCGATTGATTTTGCATCGCGACGAAGTGCGGCGCCTTGGGAAAAATGCGCGCATGACGTTCGAGCGTGAATTTGGAATGGATCGTTTCGGCCGCGAGTTCATCGCGCTTGTGCATGAGATGATTGCAGCTAACCGGAGCGCCGACACTTTCGATGCGCGACAGCGAACCCCGGTGTCAACGT
>JALYXP010000415.1 GCA_030947045.1 Verrucomicrobiota bacterium
GGTCAGGTTTGACTCATCGCACGCGCTCTCGCCGCGCGTCACACGCAAGTCGATCGGCACCTGTTCACCCGCGCGAACGCGAAGTTGCACGCCGGCCTGCAGAGATTCGACAGCGCGTTCAACTTCGTTCCCGTCTTCGAGAACAGTGGCCGTTTTCGGTGCCCCGCGCACCACCGCACCGATCTCGCGCTGCGTCCGCGCCCCGGCGAAATGCTCCATCGCGCCGGAGGATGAAAACAGGAACAAGAGGAGCGCGCCTTCCGCCCATGCACCGATGAGAGCCGCGCCGAACGCCACCGCGAGCATCAGAAAATGAATCTCGAGGTCGCCTTCGCGCAGACGCTGCCATGACTCACCGGCCGCATCCCAGGCGCCACAGACATAGCTGAACGCGAACAGCGAAATGACAACAGCTGGAGCCGCTCCGAAGCGCTGCGCGGCGATAGCACCGACGCCGAACAACAGACAAAGTCCTGCCAACGCCGCGAGCCGTTTCCATTCGTCCGGATCGACATCAGCACCGACGGGCGCACAGCATCCGGCGCGCGGCCACCGAACCTTGTCCCACTTCCAAAAACCGGTCGCAGTGCGGCAGGTCAGCTTCTCGATCACCGTGCTGCCGAGCACCTCTTTTACCACCACGTTCGCGTCGCCTACTTTTCGCGAAGGCGGCTCGCCGCATTGCTCGCAATTGCCACGCTCGTCGATCATGCCGCATTGCCGCTGCCGTTCCGCGACGGCTTCGCTGACGCGGTCGGCGAGACGATTTCCGTGATCGCCGCCGATCGTGGCGATTGAAAGCAACTGGTTCCGCGGCTGAAATGCGACCGCTTCAAGCTGCGGCTCTTCCGCCATCAAACGCGCGACGTTTTTGTAAACACAATGAGCGTCATCAAGCGCCGGCGCAGCGGGTGCGCTCGTCTTATTGTACTGATGATCGCCCATGTGCGCGGGCACGATACGTGCAGAGGGCGTCTGCTCAAACACCGCGGACGCTGCCTGTCATCCCGAGCGAAGTCGAGGAACCTCGCAGAAGCTCACCGGTCACACAAGCTGCCTTGCGCGCGATTGAAGGATTCGGCGTGGCAGCTTCCTGTAGCGGCGGTTTGTAACCGCCGAATCGCGGATTGCAGGAAGGTGTTCGGCGGTGACACACCGCCGCTACAGAGGCAGCACGATTGATTCTCGGCCGTGAAATGAGTCGATCTAGTCAGAAAATCGGGCCGGCGGGACTCGAACCCACGACCTCTTGAACCCCATTCAAGCAGCTTGCCCACTTAGGTTCTTCGTTACCCATGAGAACATTAGCTCGTTAACTTCAGTGCGCATTCAACCTTGTTAAATGATAGCGCACGCCGCAGTGCAGAGTATGCCGCTGGCGAGCATAGAAGGGCCGCACTGATCAGGGAAGCTACGCTCTGCCAAGCGTTGATGAAGGAAGGCCAGAACCCCCGCCCTTCCTTGCGCGAGCTTTAAAGCTGCTAGAGTTCTTGAGTCGGATCGTCGACCGCTTGAGGCTGGCCCTAGGTAAGCTGTTCCGTGTTGCCTGCTCCAATTCCAGAAACGCAGTCAACGGTTCATCCGCCCGCACGACAAAACGCCTGCCATCGTCACGGTGAGCGTCCATAATGAACAGCTCGCGCGCCCGGGGCGTCGGTCGCCGTCGTCATTCCCCACGACATTCCACCGCACCTATTTTTGGCCGCGCTCGCGAAAGATGGCCAGGATTTCGTCGGCTGTTTTTGCGGCAGCGAGGCTTTCGCGAATGATGCGGTCGTTCAGAAACTTCGCCAGGGAAGCGAACGCGCGCAGAGGCGTTTGAAATTGATTTTTCGGGACGATGAAGAGGACGACGAACTTGACCGGCGCGTTATCATACGCATCGAACTCGATCCCTTGCGACGAGCGGCCGAAGGAGGCGACTACTTCCTCGATCCGATCTGAGGAAGCGTGCGGGATTGCAATGCCGAATCCGAGGCCGGTGCTCATCGTTTCTTCCCGCCGTTTGAGCGACGCCAGGATGCTGTCGCGATCTTCCGATTTGATTTTGCCCTGGGCGACGAGGAGGTCGGTGAGCTCCACGATGGCGCTCGAACGCTCCGTCGCTTTCATCTCGGGAATGATTTGCTCGGCCGAGAGTAGGCTGGCCAAGGACATGCAGGATTGCCGTTGGCCGACGTCGCGTTTCGGGTCAGCCTTTTCGTTCAACGCCTGCGTAAACTCTTGGAGACTTGAGACGATCAAGGGCGCTTTTGCCAACACGGTGCTCGCGAGTTTTTCGGAATAATCGGCGCGGCCCTGCGACATCTCAGAGAGCAGCAAACGAGTCTCGATGTCGGTCGCAAGGAGGCCGCCTTTAACTGATTCGACGCGCCCAAATCGCTCAGCTCTTGCCATCATCACTGCAAGAGCACTGTTAATGGCGAGTTTGATCTCGCTGAATTTCTTCTGCAACTCAACGATTTCTTCGTGGGAAATGTTGTGCGCACCGTCGCTCATGATGGGGGCAATTTGGCTGGAAAAAAGGATGTTGGCTAGACGGCCGTCCGCCGCCGACCGAAGCCGGCGCTCATTTCTGCAGCAATAGACACTTTGCCTCAAAAGGCATCATTAAGGGCAATTAAATCAAGTTGGCAAAATAGAAAAATAGCAGGCAAGACTGTTAACCACCTGAATATGAATCTGTTCGAAACGTCGGGCCGGCGGGATTCGAACCCACGACCTCTTGAACCCCATTCAAGCGCACTACCAAGCTGTGCTACGACCCGATGTGCGGGCACTATCAGCCGCCCGCGTCGCGGTTGCCAAGCAAACTTTTGGCGGACGCGCTGTCGCTCCACGCGCTCAGAAAGCTGTCGATCAATTCCGGCAGCTGGTCGCTGTATCCGCCTTCAAGAATCGCGCCGGAGGGAACTCCGCATTCGCGCAACCAGCGCCCGCACGTAACAAAATCTTCCGGCTGCAGCGTCATCTGCATGATGGGATCGCCGTCGTAGGCGTCGAACCCGGCCGAGACAAGGAGCAGCTCAGGCTTGAACGCGAGCAACGTCGCTAAAGCGCGCTCGATTTCGGCCATGTGCGCAGCGCGCGCTGTGCGCGGACGGACCGGGAAATTATGGATATTGCTAAACGACCGCGTGCCGGTTCCGGGCCAGCCGGGGTATTGATGGATCGAAGCGAACATGATCCGCTCGTTCCCCGCGACGATCGCTTCCGTGCCGTTCCCGTGGTGTGCGTCGAAGTCCCAAATCGCGACGCGGCCGGCGCCGTTTGCAAGCGCATGGAGCGCAGCTATCGCAATGTGGTTGAAGTAGCAAAATCCCATCGGCTGATCGCGCGTGGCGTGATGCCCCGGCGGTCGCATCAGGCTGAAACTCAAGTCGCCGGCAAGTGCGCTCCGGGCGACGTCGATGGCTCCGCCCGATGCACGAAGCGCATGATCGTAAACATCCGGATATGCCGGGCAATCGGCGTCAAAATCTTCTGCCGCTGCACGGATCGCTGCGAGGTGCCTTGCGCTGTGCGCACGAAGTAACTCAGTCTCATCAGCGGGTTGCGGGACGCGCCATTCCCAATCCGCGTGGCGCTCACGCAAGAGCGGCACTGTCCGCGCGATGCGCTCCGGCCGTTCAACGTGGCCGGCGCGCACGTAGGCGGTCGATCGTTCGTCGTGGAAGATGATCACGGGCTATTCGCGCTTTCGCGCGCGTCGTCCATCGACTAAACGCCGGGGTTCGGCTTCTCCGGCGGGATATCCTGCGGCGCATTCGCAGGCGCGGCGCCGTCTAGCCCGCGGCGTTCCAACAACGGCGTGATATCAGGCTCGCCGCCGATGAAGTTCTTGAACAACTGCAACGCATCCTGGCTCCCGCCGCGCGAGAGCAAAGTCTGCCGGAATCGGTCGCCATTGGCGCGCGTGAGGCCGCCGTTTTCCTTGATCCACTTCACGGTGTCAGCATCGAGCACCTCGCTCCAGATGTAGGAGTAATAACCAGCCGAGTAACCGCCGGCGAACGCGTGCGAGAAGTAGGCCGTCCGATAACGAGGCGGCACCGGCTCGAAGTCCGCGCCGACTTTGTGCAACGCCGCGGCCTCGAACGGGAGCACATCTTTCGGGATTTCCGCAGGCGTAAGTTGGTGCCACGCCTGATCGAGCAACGCCGCTGCGAGGTACTCGGTCGTCTTGAACCCCTGGTCGAACTTGCGCGAGCTCAGCATCTTCTCGAGAAGCTCAACCGGCATCGGCTCGCCGGTCTGATAATGCTTCGCGTAGTTCTTCAGCACCTCCGGCCAGACGGCCCACATTTCGTTTACCTGTGACGGATACTCGACGAAGTCGCGCGGGACATTCGTGCCGGCAAACCGCGGATACTTCACGTTCGAGAACATGCCGTGAAGCGCATGACCGAACTCATGGAACGCCGTCGTCACTTCGTCGAACGTCAGCAGCGTCGGCTCACCAGCGGGCGGCTTCGGGATGTTCAAGTGATTCGCAACGATCGGCTTCGTGCGGAAGAGCTCGTTCTGCGAGACATACTCATTCATCCAGGCTCCGCCGCGCTTCGAGGGCCGCGCGTAGTAATCCATGATGAAGAGCGCGAGCGGCTGGCCGTCCGCATCGGACACTTCGAACACGCGGACGTCTTCCTGATAAACTGGAAGGTCTTTGCGTTCCTTAAATGTGATCCCGTAAAGCTGGCCGGCGGCGAAGAAGACGCCGTCCGTGAGCACGCGATTCATCTCGAAATACGGACGGAGCTGCGACTCGTCGAACGAATAGCGCTCCTTCAAGACTTTCTCGGAATAGAAGCTCCAATCCCATGCTTCGGGCGCGAAGTTGCCGCCTTCTTTCTTGATCACCGCCTCCAGGTCCGCCGCTTCCTTCTTCGCGTTTGCTACGGCCGGCGGCGTAAGCTGAGCGAGCAGCTTGTTCACGGTGCCGACATTTTTCGCCGTCTGATCCTCAAGCTGGTAGGCCGCGTGTGTCTCGTAGCCGAGCAGCGTCGCGCGTTCTGCGCGGAGCCGAACGAGTTTTAATACGGTGTCGCGGGTATCGAAAGCCCCGCCATGACTGTTCCGCGCGAGCGAAGTTC
>JALYXP010000137.1 GCA_030947045.1 Verrucomicrobiota bacterium
CGCCGAGAGCCATCCGACAGCTGCAGCGGCGGAACGTGCTGACTATCTCGCGATCTGGATCGATGACGCGGGCCCGGCCTCCGATGGCACAAAGGTGATCGACTCAGCGACGCAGTTTCTGCAAAAACATCCGAGCTCGACTCACGTTACTGAGGTACGGCTAAAGCTCGCCGAGACCTATTACCGACGGCAGGATTTTCCGAGCGCGCAGACCCAATTCGAGCTGCTCGCGCAGCAGAATCAAACTCCAGCCGAAGCAGAGAAAGGGCTGTTTTTTGCAGCCAGGTCCGCCATGCAAAGTATGGGCGCGGGATCGCTCGACCGGGCATTGATGCTGTTCGACGAGGTCGTGAAACGGAACGGCGAGCTGAAGTGGACAGCGCGAAACGAGCAGGCGGTGATCGAGCGGAAACTCGGCAAGCCTGCGGACGCAATTACGCTTTACGATGAGGTGATTCGCGGCGATGCCAGACCGGCGGAAAAACGCGAGGCGCTCTGCGGCAAAGCAGATGTGCTCTACGAACTTGGCGGCGACGCTCCGGAAAATTACCGCCGCGCGATTGCGCTGTATGATGAGCTAGCCGCGCAGAAAGACGCCTCTGCGCACTGGCGCAATCAAGCGCTCTTTAAAAAGGGAATGTGTCTCGAGAAGCTCGCCGCGCCGGCCGAAGCACTCGCGACGTTTTATCGAGTTATCGAAGACGAAGGCGGGCCAGAGCGGCAGCGCGAGTATTTCTGGTTCTACAAGGCGGGATTTAATGCTGCGCGGTTGCTGGAGGAGCAATCGAGCTGGCAACCGGCGGCCGCTATCTACGAGAAGCTCGCATTTGCGGGCGGCGGGAGAAGCGAAGAGGCGAAAGCGCGACTAGACCGGTTACGGTTGGAGCATTTTCTATGGGAACAGTGACGCTGCGGACCGACTAGTCATTCCACTCCATCAGTCCACGTAAGCGGCGCCCGACCTTTTCGATCGGATGTTTCTCGGCGGCGTCGAGTAGTTTGCGGTAACGCTTTTGCCCGCTCTCCGATTCCTGTATCCACTGCCTCGCAAACTTGCCGCTACGAATATTGCGTAGCGCAGCTTCCATCCGCTTCTGCACTGACTTATCGATGATCTTCGGGCCAACCGTGATGTCGCCCCACTTAGCCGTAGACGAGATCTTCCGGCGCATCCCGGCAATGCCGGCTTCGTGCATGAGATCGACGATGAACTTCAACTCGTGCAGGCATTCGAAATAGGCCAGCTCAGACGGGTAGCCAGCGCCCACGAGCGTCTCAAAACCGAGCCGCACCAGCGCGCTTACCCCGCCACAGAGCACCGCCTGCTCACCAAATAAATCCGTCTCCGTCTCATCAGCAAAGGTCGTCTCGATCACTCCCGCGCGCGTGCAGCCGATACCTTTCGCCCAGGCAAGCGCCGTCTTTTTCGCTTGGCCGCTTACGTCCTGGTGAATCGCGATTAATCCCGGCACGCCCCTCCCGTTTACAAACTCGCGACGAACCATCGGCCCAAGACCCTTCGCCGCGACCATGATGACATCGATTTCGGGCGGAGGAACAATCGTGCGATAGAAAACAGCAAATCCGTGCGCGAAAACCAACGTCTTGCCGGGACGCATCTCGCACTCGATCTCCGCCCCGTAAATTGCCGGCATGTCAGTGTCTGGCAGCGCCAGAAAGATGACATCACCGCGCCGCGCGGCTTCTTTCGTCGCGACCACTCGAAGACCATGCCGCCGGACAACTGCTCGAGATCGACTCTTAGCCGGCAACCCGACCACCACCTCAACTCCGCTATCATGCAGGTTTAGTGCGTGTGCATGTCCCTGCGCCCCAAATCCGATTACTGCACACGTCTTACCTTGGAGAAACTTCAGATCCGCGTCTTTGTCGCCATAGATTCGCGTTGCCACGGAGACGAAGAGAATCCCAAGGCGTCACCTCTGCAAGGTCAACGACGAAAGACGATGAGCTCCGCCTAGTTGAGGGCCGAGTGCGATCGCGCGATGGCTTGCATTTTCGAGACTTGGGCCAACATCGCTTGCGCTTCGCTCGTGCGGCCCATCTTCTCGAGAATGTCGGAAAGGATAAGGTACTGACGCGGCTCATCCGGCTGCCGCGCAATCGCTCGACGCTGGGTAGAATACGCTTCCGCAAAATGGCTCTGGTTCACACTGAGCAGAGCACTTTGATTAAGCGCGGTGACATCATGCACATCAAGCCGGCTGGCCTGATGAAACGCCTCTTCGGCTCGTGCGACATCGCCTTTTTCGGCATGAAGTTTGCCGAGGGCGAGCTGAGCTTCGATATGCCACCAATGCTCGCGCGCGAACTGTTCGACGTCAGGTAGGGCAGCCGCGGGGCCTTGCGTTCTGCGCAAGAGTTCCGACTGCAGACTAATCAGGGGCCACACGCCTGGATAATCGTGCCGTGCCTTTGCGAGAATATCGAGCGCACCGGGCGTGTCTTCGGCCTGGAGTCGCATCTTCGCGACATTGAGTGCGGCGACCCACGTTCTGGGATAGTCTTTCCTGCCTTGCTCGGCACTTTCACTCGCCTCGCGGAACGTCTGAGTAGCTTCGTCTGTCTTACCTTCGTGAAACAAAACGTCAGCGAGGTTGTTACGTGCCATCACGTATTCCGGAGATAGCTGGAGTACCCTGCGAAAGAGAGCTTCTGCGCGCGGGTAGTCTTCCTTCGCGGCGTAGGCTTGGCCGAGGTTTAGAAGAACTCGGACGCTGCCTCCACCAGCCGCCAGCGTTCGGTTGTAAAAGGTCTCGCTGTTTAGCCAGTCGCCACTCCGTACGAAACTGCGCGCACTTAGTGCGATTACAGCGATTACGGCAAGGGCCGTAACATACTTACGGAACGACATGGGTAGATCGATCGCCACGCCGGCGACAAATAACAGAAAACCAACGCTTGGCAGATACAGCCAGTGCTCTGCTACCGTTGCATTAAGGTCCACGAGATTTGAGATTGGCAGATAGGCAAACAGAAACCACCCGGCTCCAAAAGCTCGCAGCCGTTGGCCGATGCCTCGGGTTGTGGCGCCAGCAACCAAACCGGAGAGTAGCAACAGACCGGTGATCGTGAGATACTCACTCGCGACACCCTCTCTCCATCCCGTAGTTCCTTCCGAAGCACGCGAATCCACTACCGTTCGTTCCATATGTAAGTTCGATGGGAAGACCATCAGGCGGCCGTAATCTCCCAATGCCCGCAGCATTAGCATCCCTCGCACCGGAACCGACCAGCCGTTACCGGCGCCGCCGGGCCCGCGCTTCTCGGTTAATTGTCGCAAACCGCCATAAGACGCTACGACGCTCAGGCAGGCAGCGAGAACGACTAACTTGCCTCGTCGCGAGAGCCTCCGCTCGAACAGGAACAAGTGGAACAAGAACACGACGACCCACATGCACGCACTCTCCCGAGAACAAAGTGCCAGCAGCAGTGAAAGCGCCGCGAGCGAATAGCTAGTGGCGCGGATCGTCACCCGCTGTGCCTTCCGGGCGAACAAGAATAGTAACCATGCCCCGGATGCAAAGAAGAACGCCAGGCTGTCCGCGCGACCCGAGATGTAGTCGACTGCGGCGCTATGGACCGGATGCACAACCCACAAGAGCGCGAGAAAGAATGCAGCGAACGTCGAGCCACCGTGCTCCGGTGCATCATTAGT
>JALYXP010000460.1 GCA_030947045.1 Verrucomicrobiota bacterium
GAACAGACGAGCGGAATCCCGCGGGCAAGCGCTTCGAAGGGACGGATCGTGGGAATGCCGCGGAGCACTTCGACATATGGGCGCCGCGGCACGTGGACAGTGACTTTGTAGCGCGCGAACACTTCCGGCGCGCGGTAGTTCGGCAGCCAGCCGCCGTATTCAATGTCTGCACTGCGCAACTGCTCGAGTGCGTTTTCTGAATAACGCACGCCGAAGATCTTTGCTTTGAGACCGAGGGTTGCGACCGGCTCGATCAGGAACTCGCGCAGTTCAGCGCTTCGCTCTTCGTCGCCCCAGTTGCCGATCCAGACGAGATCGCCGTCGAAATCCTTGCGCGGCAGCGGATGAAAAACGCGAGTATCTGCGGCTTCGTGCCAGATCCACGCGCGTGCGCGATCAGCGTAGATTTCCCGCAGCACTTCACCGTAGGCGAGCACGCCGTCATACTGCGTCAGATCGTAGGCGCCCATCTGCTCGGGGGCGGTGATCGCGCGATGGTGAGTGTCGTGAAAGAAGAGGCGGTAGCTGTTGTTCCGTACGCGGTGTTCGCCGACACGCCTAACGAGTACATGCTCGCTCCACTCATGCACGAGGACGAGGTCTGCGCCCTCTAACGCGCGATCAAGATCGAGCGAGTTTAGCTCGTACTGCTGCGAATCCAGCATCGGATACGCGCGATGAAATTCTTCGATCGGCGCTTCGCCGTACTCCTCCACCAGGTTCTCGCGGCTCCACGAATTGGCCGGCTCGTGAATCTCGACGTCGTGCCCACGCGCGATCAGTTCGCTCGCGAAGCCGCGGAGGAAGTGGGCGTTCCCGTGGTTCCAATCCGAGACTAACGAGTGATAGAAGAGGACGATCTTCATGCGGCGACCTTGCTGCGATCGAGGCACTCGGCATAAGCGGAACGGTAACCCGCTGCCATCCGCAAAGGTGAAAACTCGCGCGCGCGACGTTCTGCGCGTTTTGCGAATTCGGCCCGCTTCTCGTCGTTTCGAATCAGATCGCTGAGGGCATCACTGAGCGCATCGTGATTATCCGGATCCACGAAAATGGCCGCGTCAGCCCAGACCTCGCGCAGGCTTGGAATGTCACCGAGCACGAGCGCACATCCGCTGAGGCCCGCCTCCAGCGCAGACAAGCCAAACGGCTCGTAACGCGCCGGCAAGGCGTAGATGGAAGTTGCGGAAAGTCGATCGGCAAGTTGCGCGTTGGTCAACCTGCCTAACGAGCGTACGTGTGCCGGTTGCTGGGCCTCACCGTTAGGATGAAGGATCTCTCCGGCAACTTCGATGGGCCAGCGCAGCCGCGGCGCGACGACATCAAGTGCCGCAAGGTTTTTCGCTTCGTCCCACAGACGACCGGCCGAAAAAATGAACGGCTGTTTCGCGGCTGGCTTGAATGCACGCGGGTCGCGCGCATTCGGAACTACGCGTGTCCCGGTGGCAAAGTCATACTCGCTGCGGAGTGCGCTCAGCATGGCTGCCGTTGGGGCGAGCACCAGATCGGCGGCGCGAAGTCCGGACGTGACGCGGCGTTGATACTCTCCATAAGCAGCGGGCGCGTCCGTCCCTTTGACCGCGCGCCACCACGACCAGACGCACGAATGCGCCACCACTATGACGGGCACGTTCCACTCAAGCGCGGCGTGCGCATAGCCGTTCAGATGCACGAGATCGGGTTGGAACTCAGAAGCGATCTGGCGCAGCCACGCTCCGGCGCGGTCCACTTCGGGCCACGGATCATTCATCCATTCGAGCGCGTAGCTGCTCGGAAAAAACGTCACGTTATCCAGCTGCGAAGCTTCCGCGCGCTGTTCACTGGTGATCGGCGCGCCCATCGTTGCGAGCGCAAAATCAATTGCCGGAAGTGCGCGCGTGAGTTCCAGCGCATAGGTCCAGACTCCACCGAGCGTGTCGGCGGTCATGAGGACGCGGAGACGGCTCATGCCATTGAGATCAACGCCTTCATGAATCCATCTGGCCGCTGCGCGCTCATGTTCAAGGCGTCGCCGAGTTCCTCGAGATCGAAGCGATGTGTGTAGAGCGAGCGTGGATTCAGCAGTTTACTTTCGACCGCGCTCACCGCGGCCTGCATTCCCTCGAGGTAAATGGCCGGATCACGTTCGTGCGCGTTGATTACATCGAGCCCGCGCCAGTTCCAAAGTTGCATATTGATCTGCCGCGGACCGTCTTGGTGGTAACCGGCGATGACTAGCCGACCGCGTTCGCGCGTGAGTTCGGCGGAGAGGTCAAGCGGCCATTGCTTGCCGACCGCTTCAATCACGACTTCGCAGAACGCGAGTCCGGTGAGCTGTTTCACCTCCTCGATAATTCGCGCGTGATCGTTCATCTCGATGGTGTGGGCTGCACCCATGTGGCGCGCGAATTCCAACGCAAAAGGACGGCGCGAAATGGCGATGGCGCGCGCGCCGATGCCGCTGGCGAGCTGCGTAAGGAGCGCTCCGAGGAAACCGATTCCGACAATCGCGACGGTGCCGAATTTCTCGAACTGCGCGCGCTTGAAGATGTTCATCGCGCAACCAAGCGGCTCGGCCGGAAAGGGCTCATCGCCTAACGACTCCGGCAACTTCACCGTCGCGGCTGGATCGCAAAGATCATATTCCGCGTAGGCGTTATTCGAGATCATGGCGACGCGATCGCCCGCCGCGAAATCGGTCACGTCCTCACCGACGGCTTCGACTTTTCCCCAGCCTTCATGGCCCAGCGCGCCGGGCATCATGGGGTAATTGAACCAGGGCTTGCCTTCCCACGGCGGAATGTTCGACGCGCAGACGCCGCAGCCTTCGAGCCTAACGAGTAATTGATTCGCCTTCGGCTGCGGAATTTCGACTTCTGCGATCTCGATCCTGCCGGGCTCCGCCACGACCGCTGCGCGCATCGAGCCGGCGCGGCCGGCGCTCGATTTCGCGACCGGCGCTTCGGCTGATGTCGGCATCACGCGGTGGCGAGAGTGGCTTCTTCCGACACGGCGGCACGCGACTCACCGAGCCATCCGTGCAAGCGCTCCACGCCCTCGCGCATGCCGACTTTCGGCTCCCAGCCAGTGGCGGTCTCGAACTTCGAGAAGTTGCTGACGTAGTAGCGCTGGTCGCCGGGACGCCAGTTGCCCGACGAAACATTCGGGCGCGCGCCTTCGAGCGCGGCAATGCAATCGAGCAGCTCGAGCAGGCTCGTCGTATTACGCGGGCCGCCACCGAGGTTGAACACTTGACCGGAGAGTTGGCGGATGTTTTTGCGTGCGAGCAGGAACGCATCCACGAGGTCTTCGACGAAGAGGACGTCGCGCACTTGATTGCCGTCGCCGTAGAGAGTGATCGGCCGCTCTTTCATCGCCTGGATGAGAAAATGCGCGACCCAGCCCTGGTCTTCGGTGCCGAATTGATGCGGGCCGTAAATGCAGCTCATGCGGAAGACGACGGCGGGCAATCCGAAGGTGCGGGCGTAATCGAGGATGTATTGGTCGGCCGCACCTTTCGAGCAGCCGTACGGGCTGTAGAAATCGAGTGGCTGTTTTTCGCTGATGCCGTTCGCGCGGGTGTCCGCATCCTCTGGCTCGTAGCGGTTCCCGTTCAAGCGCAGCGCGACCTCATCGAGATGGCCGTAGACCTTGTTCGTCGAGGTGAAGATAATCGGCGGCGGGCTAGTCATGCCGCGCAGCGCTTCGAGAACATTCAAGGTTCCCCGCGCGTTGATCTCAAAGTCGTTTGTCGGCGCAGTGAGGCTGCTCGTCACCGCCACCTGCGCGGCAAGATGAAAGACCGCAGACGAACTCTGCGCCGCTTCGCTGAGGGACTGTGAGTCGCGAATATCGCCGACCTGCAACTCAACGAGGTCGCCGTGTGCTTGGCGCAACCAGGCGGCGTTTCGCTCCACGCCAGCACGCGAAAGATTGTCGTAGAGGAGGACGGGCTCGCCGTCCGAACAGAGCCGGTGCGCAAGATTGCACCCGACGAACCCGGAGCCGCCGGTAATAAGGACAAGCTTCTTGCGGCTCTTCGGTTTCGCGGCGCGGAACCATGCGGCGCTATCGACCGCTTCGACGCCGCCCTGACGAAGCAGACGCATCAGGAGTTTCTCGGATCCGTCAGCGCGTCGCGGCCCGAAGTGCAGCTCGCGCTCGTCAACCGCGGTTTCATCCATCGGATGCGCGATCTCTAGGTCGTGCGCCGCGTACCAATGGACTCGGTCCGCCGGCGCGGACATCACGTTGTTGAAGGCGGCGATCTGCGCCTGCTCGTCATGCCGCCAGGTCGGGTAGCCGGTTTCGGTGATCCAGACCTCCGCGTTCGAGCCGTGCTGAAGGAGGACATTGCGGACGCGCGCGATCTTGGAATTCCAGCCGTCCCACCAAAACTCAAATGTGCCGGGGTAACCGTGAATGCCGACTGCGTCGATGTATTGCAGCACGCCGCGATCGCACATCAGCCCGACCCACTGGGCATCCATCGGACCGCTCGCGCCGAGCACGGTTTTCTTGCCTCGCTTCTGCGCCCAATGCGCGGCGCCGCCGACCATCTCACAGAAGATCAGCCAGTTCGGGTCAAGGGTCGTGTCCCA
>JALYXP010000004.1 GCA_030947045.1 Verrucomicrobiota bacterium
CTCAGCGGCGTGGCGACGGTGAACGATTTCCGGACCTCTGGAAAAGAAGCATCCGTGGCGTTTGCCATTAGCACTTACATGCACGGCTACGAGTGGCTCTCGAAGTCGGTTACTCTCGCCATTCTCGCGGGTTTCTCGTCTGTTATCCTGGTGATGTTGCTCGGACAATCCCGCGTCTTCTTCTCGATGAGTTGCGATGGGCTGGTTCCGAAGGTGTTCTCGGATGTGCACCCGAAGTTCCGGACGCCCTATAAGTCAAACATGCTGTTCCTCGTTTTCACCGGGCTCTTCGCCGCCGTCGTGCCGGCAGATGTTTCCGGCGAGATGACCAGTATCGGAACGCTCTTCGCCTTCATCCTTGTCTGCGCCGGCGTCTGGATCCTACGCGTTCGCCGTCCTGATCTGGAGCGCGGATTTACTGTGCCGCTTGTGCCGGTGATCTCCACCCTGGGCATCCTCACCTGTGGGGCGATGATTTATGGCCTTGGCTGGACAAACTGGATGCGGCTATTCGTCTGGCTCGCAATCGGGATGGTCTTCTACTTTGGCTATGGCAAAAGCCACAGCCGCCTGAATGCTCCTCCGCCGGAAATGCCGGAAGGGATTAAGCTAAGCCGCTAGCGTTGCAGTTCCGGAATAGCTGCGCCGCGTGCAATTACGCGGCGCGGCTGCTTCCGCTGAATCCGTTCTGCGAGCTGCTGCCACCAGCGAGGCCGCCGAGGACATGATTCATCAGCTCGGGCGTCCAAAGCTCTGCGATCGAAGCGGCGCCAGTCGGCGGCGGATCTTGCACAGCTGCATCGCGGACTGCGGTAACGAGCTCCGCTTGGCCGCCGCGCATTTCCTGCGGAGAGCCTGGTTCATCGCGGGCCCGCAATCCATTAAGCATCGCCGTGAGCGATCGGCTCTCCCGCTTCGGCACCCGCAACAGCTCTAGCATTCGCTGAAAGCTCAGATGAAAAGGAACGGTAGCAAAGTCGCCGTCAGCCAAATCGGCAAGCTTCGCTCCCGGCGTCGCGACCGGAGCCGATACAGCTAGCGGAACCCACTCGGTGCTTGAGTCATAGTAACCAAGCGTCGCGGAGTATGTGTTGTCGGCCTCCAGCTCTTCGATCAGGTAGCTGCCCGCCCGCGGCTGTACCGCTACGCTCTTCACTTCTGCTTCTCCTGTTTTCGAAATCTTCAACATCACCTCCCGCTCACGCGGTGCCGGCTCCCCAAACGCGATCGACCAATCAAGATCCCAATAAGCGACGACGCTATGCGGATCGCGCGGTAGCAGATAAAGCGGCTCGTTGCCCTTCGCCGCGGTTAGCTCCGCGGAAGCGCCATTCTCAGGGTCAGCGGCCATTGCGCCAGCCAGTGGCTGATCGGAAATACTGAAGCCGCTAAAGGGCTCGCGCGAAGGAGAATCCTCCTTTGAAGCAATCGCTTCAGTTGGTGGTGTTAGCGCGGGATCCATCTGGTGCAATGCCGGCCTGAAATTACTCAGACCGGCATTGCATCCAAACGAATTCTGCGCGCGGCAGGTTACCGGGGAGTGCCGTTTCCGTAGTTGTAAACCTCGACAACACCAATGCCGCTTCCGTTGTCCGCGCCGCGCAAAATCGTCGTGTATGCCCCCGGTGCGAGCGTCCGCAGGATCGCTGATTCGAGCGGACTCGAAGGCGCAAGACCAGTCGCAGTCAGAGCGGCGGCATCAGGGCTGGTCGACCAATCGTCGTTCGAGGTGATCAGCACTCCCTGCGCATCGTAAAGTTGTAGCAGCGGGTTCGCGAGCGGCCCGCTGACTCCCGCGCCGGCCAGGGACGGCCCAATTCCGCGGAGGACTACCGTCTGCGATTGCGACGTGAAGGAATTATCCCGAATGATAAGACCGCCGATTAAGACTTCGTCGCCGGTTCCCACTTTGCCGCGCGTCGACAAGTTACCGAGGTCGGCGAAGGAATCCTGGTCGAGATCATAGACTTCGATTAACCCGACGCCTTCAGCCTTATTCTTGTCGCTCAGGATCGCCGTATAGGTCGAACCCGCGCCGCCGGTGAGCGTCAGAATCAAAGCGGCTTCCTTGTCGTTGGACGGTGCCAGCCCGGTCGCGCTAATTTCGGCCTGCTGGTTTGAACGCCAATTGTCGTTCGTGCCAATGATCGCACCCGTGCTGTCGTAAATCTCGATCACCGGATCCGGGAGCGTGCCGGCGCCCGGAGTGCCATTCACGTTCAAGGATGGACCGACCCCGCGCACCATCACGCGTTTTGTGTTCGTGGTGCGCTTGATGAAGCCTGCGATCTCCGCGCCGTCGCTTACTTTCACCGCCGCACGAGTGGCTAGATTTGCGAGGATACGCGCTGGTGGTGTCGGAACCGGAGTCGCACCCGGCGCAACCGAGACTGCTGGCATCGGCGTGGGGCTAGGAGTTGCCGCTGGATAAGGCTGCGCCGAATCGTGCACGACAAACTGCGTTCCACCACGCGCGATGTCACGCCGGCCCTGGCGTGAGGCCTGGCCACTCACCGGCGGAACTACCTCGACTGTATAAGAGCGTCCTCGAAGACCTGCTACGACTGTGCCGTTACCGATTAGGCTGTGCTTGGCCGTCGTAAGAACGGCGTTGAGTTTCGCCACGCTCACCTGGACCGAAATAGTATTATCACGCTGGTTGAACTCGCCTGCGTCAGCTGCACCTACTTTTGTATAAGTTAGCTTACCGTCAGAAGCACGCGCGACAGTTCCATAACTGTAAGTCATAGCACCATTCACATCCGTGTCTGCCTGGAGGTAGAACTGGTCCGCGTGATCCGACGCGCCGAAGGAATACAACCCGGTAGGACTCAGCGTCGAGTGCGGAGCATTCACCGCAAAACTCATCTGCCATGTCGTCTGGCCTGGGATGACTGATAGATCTGACACCTTCATGGTCGCCGCAATAGCTAGCGAAGGTCCCGTTCCGGAAGTGTCGTAACGCACCGACACGAGATCCGATGGGTCAGTTGTACTGACTCTAGCCAGCGAAGATTCTTGTAAGTCGAGGGGGTAATCGGTCACTTGTTCGCCGTTTAGCCCCGGAACCCGCGGCGGGAAAAGATCGCCCGGCGGCAAAACCAACCCAGCGCCTTCTGTGGCGGCGGGAAGCGGGTTACCATCTTTGATGCTTAGGCCGCTAATCTGGTGCGCGACGTAGGTGTGACCGTCGTAGTCGTTATGATCATCGGTGTAGGCAATCACGGCGGCGCCACGTGGATCGAACGAGATCTGGAAGTAATCGATCAGGTTCCGGTTAGCTGCACCAGTTAGGCCTCCTTCCGAGATGTTCGAAGCATGGATGACGTGGTCGGGTTCAGTCACTTCCGCGATGCGGAATGTCGGCGTGGCCGAGTTCGCATCGAAGCTTTGCGCGAAGTACACTTTCCACTCTGCCTTATCGTCGTTCGTCGGGCTATCTGTCCCATACCAGACGACACCTACGGAACCTGTCTTCGGACCTGTTTCCATCCAAGGAAAAATGTTAGTCTGCGCAGAGATGCCTCCGTTTACTTTTACCGCCGGACTCCAGGTCTTACCCTGGTCATTCGAGTGCTTGAGTAAGACATCTTTATCGTTCGAGTAGCAGACATAGACCGTTCCGTTAGGGGTTTCGTCGTCGGCGACTTTGTTGATGAAGAACAAGTGCGCAACGCCGTTTGGATCGCTTGCGGCCTGGTAGGTCGTGTAGGTCAATGGCTCCGCCGTTGGCGATGCCGGAATACCTACTGCTACGATCCCATTGCTCCCGCTGCCGTAGACGACACCGGTCTTTTGGTGGACATCGATCTGGCCAACCTGCCCGATCTGCCCGGCTGTCTTCGCCGCCAGGAAGGTCTTACCTCCGTCGTCAGACCGTTGGAATTGCGTTACCGCGGGCTCCAGCGTGCGGTAGAGCATGTAAACTGTATTCGCGCCGAGAAATTCCTCCCATTCGCGGTCATCCGCACTGACGCCGCCGGTCGAGTTGCCCAGCGGGTTCTTAGCAAACGTTTTGCCTAGATCGACTGATGTCCCGGTGGAAATATTCGCCGCGGCCAGGCTACTCAAGGCGAGTGTCGGATTTGTCTGGCCTGTCGGCATCCCGAAGCTGACTGCCAGATCGATGTCGCCGCCTCCATCGCCCCCGAGATCGACGGTGCCAGGCGCAGGCGTGAAGCCATCGGGTTGGCCACGATAAATTGGAATGCGCATATTCGGATCAAACGTGGCGCTACCCGGCTTGAGATCGAAATACCAAAGATCGACGCCCGCGGGAACGCCCCGGATCGCACCGACATAGGCATTGCCAGCGAAATCGGTGCGGTTGCTCGGCTCTCCATCGCGCGTCGTGAGCGGGGCCTTCAGCGGATAGTTATTGCTGAAAGCGATGCCAGTGTTTGTCGTGATGTACGTCGCAGTCCGCATCGGTGGAGGTGTCGCCCCGGGCGTGGCCCCAGCTGCAACAAGCGTTGCAGTCCCTTGATACTGATCCGTCGGGATGGTCGTGGAGTAGAGCACGTGCACGACATACTTGCCGAGACCGGATGTCGCCGGGTTAATCACAGCCGACTCACTAGTTCCGGGAGGACCGCCATTCGCTCCCGACGCGATGAGTGTGCCGGACAGCGTGTCCTTGTGGATGTAAAGGTCGTAGTCGCTGGCCGCGACGGACCAGGCGATGTTCACCAGGATCTGTTTACCAGCGTATTCGGCCTGCGTGCCGCTGACCGTGATGGTAAATACGTCGCAGTTTTGCCCGTCGATACAGGCTGCTTCGCCAGCCACGCCGCCCGCGGGCACGCCAGTCGCATCACCCGCCCACTTGACTGGCGCTGTCGTTGAAGGCGAGATCGTGCCGCCGGTAGGGCTTGCGGCCTGCGACGAACTCAGCAGAAGGGTCAGTGCGCAGAAGCTGAAGAAAACGACGATTTGAGAACGGAGAGGAGGAGGCATTTTCATAGGGCTGTGGGTTTAGCGCTGAGGTGCTTTCTTTGCCCCGCGAAAGCCGGGCATGAGACACGCAGAAGAGCGCATTATATAAATTTCGTTCGCTGCCCCGCTATAGGTCGTCTGTAACTGCAGATTACTTCCCGCGACAGTATCGTTGTCTCCGATAACTCAATCGCGCGGGCGCAACGCCATGATATAGATCGTGGTTGATGTCGCTCGACAACGCGGAACGGCCAATCGTCCGCGCCGTTAATTTCCCACGGATGGCATTCTCCTGATCAACCTTTGCCTTCGCGATGTTCGATTATTTCCCAGAAGGGCTTGAGCTTGTCCGCACGTAGCATCCCTGGAATCCGGACAATCCGTCCGTCGTCGCCGGACAATGCGGCGATCCAGTCGTAGTCAGTTTGGCTAAGCTTCCATTAGGCGCGTTGGCCTTCCTCTTTCTCGCCGCCCTCCGGAGCGATCGCACTACCTGCTCGGGGCTTGTCGAAGCTTCGCCGCTGCATTTCTTTTCACATCGACGACCGCTGCACGTGCGTCCGGATTAAGCCGCCCCCAGCAGCATTGCTGTTTGCGCGAATCACAGCGAAGCTTCGACGCTGCATCCGGATTTGTGAAGACCTGTATCATCTGCAATCCCGGGGCTGGGAGCGTCGACGACGCTGATTCTCTCGTTGCTCAACTACAGAAAAGCCCCTCGGTTTCGATCCGCCTGACGAGCGACAAGGGCGAGGCGACGGAGCTGGCGCGAGTCGCTGCAAATGATGGTTACGAGGCAGTCGTCGCAGCAGGCGGCGATGGCACGCTGAACGAGGTCGTGAACGGTGTTGCCGATCATCTTGATCGCCTCTGCGTCGGATTAATCCCGCTCGGCACTGGCAACGATTTCGCCCGGATGATTGAGCTCCCCGATTCGGTGGCAGAATGCCTGGAGGTGATCGAGCGAGGTTATGCCCGGAAGCTTGATCTAGTCCGCGTGACGAGTGATGAAGTGCGCTACTTCCTGAACGTCTCGGCCGGTGGCTTTAGTGGCGCCGTCGACGAAAAGCTCACCCCTGAGATTAAGAAAAACTGGGGCCCGCTCGCTTATTTGCGCTGCGCCGCAGAGGCGTTGCCGGAGCTCCGCGCGTATTGCACCGAGATTGTGCTCGATGACACGACTGCGCTCGAGTTCGATCTCTACAACGTGATCGTAGCGAACGGCCGTTACGTCGCCGGAGGGACCGCTGTCGCGCCGGAAGCGTCGATCGATGACGGCCTGCTCGACATCGTGCTCGTGCCCGAAAATAGCGCCGGCGATATCGCGCTCGTGGCGGCACAAATCGCGCTTGGCACGCATCTCGGCAGCGAAGGCATCGTTTTTCGCCGCGCGGCGAAAATCTCGGTCAGATCCACGCCGGGCATGTGGTTTAACGTCGATGGCGAGCTCGTCGGCAACGCGCCGGCTGTGTTCGAGGTACTCCCGCGCGCGTTGCGTTTTCTTGTCCCGGAATAAGCGTGAGCACGAAAGTTTTGTCACTCGATGAACTGGCCGAACGCACTGCGGAGTTGCGGCAGCGAGGCTCAAAAATTGTCGCGACCAACGGTTGCTTCGATCTGATCCACGTCGGCCACGTTCGCTACCTCGCGCGAGCGAAGGAACTCGGTGACGTGCTCATTGTCGGTGTAAACGGTGACAGCTCAGTGCGCTCGTTGAAGGGCGCCGGTCGTCCGCTGAACCGCGAATCCGATCGGGCGGAGGTGCTTGCCGCGCTCGAGTTCGTTGATTTCGTGGTTGTGTTTCCGGATGTCCGCGCAACGCAGTTTTTGCGGCAAACTCGGCCTGCCATTTACGTCAAAGGTGGCGACTACACTCCCGAAACGCTTGATGCCGAGGAGCGGGCGGCGCTTGCAGAAATCGGCGCGGAGACATGTATCGTCCCGTTTGAGGCTGGGCACTCCACGTCGGGATTAATCGCTCGGCTGCAGTGCGAATAACGAATGGCTGCCCTTGGTCTCGGTATTCTTGGTTCGGGCAAAGGGAGTAACTGTCGCGCGATCCTCGAACGCATCCATGACGGCAAATTGTCGGCCGAAGCGCGCGTAATTGTCTCCGACGTCGAGCACGCCGGCATCCTCGACATTGCGCGAGAGTTTGGTGTGCCTGCGGTCTATTTACCGCCGGGAGATTTCCGCACCAGGTTATCGCCGGACTCGGAGTTAGCCCTCGTTCGCACGCTGCGCGAAGCCGATGTAGGACTCGTCATCCTTGCAGGTTTTATGCGCGTCTTGAAGGCTCCGACGCTCGACGCCTTCTCTCATCGCATTATCAATATTCATCCATCGCTGCTGCCGAAGTTTCGCGGCCTCGAAGCATGGAAGCAGTCGCTCGCCGCGGGTGACACCGTCACTGGCTGCACGGTCCATTACGTTGATGCAGGTGTCGACGAAGGCGAGATCATCGCGCAGAAAACGGTTCCGATTTTGCCTGATGACACTTCGGAATCACTCCACGCACGGATACAGATCGTGGAGCGCGAGCTCTATCCGGAAGTGATCAGCCGCTTCTGCCGCGAGCCCTAGAGCCGCTCTGCCTTTTGATCCCGTCCAAGCAGTTCCTGTAGCGCCTGCGCTGGCTGCTTGCCTTCATAAAGCACTGCGTAGACCTGATCGATGATCGGTGTCTCGATGTTTAGTCGACGTGCGCATTCGTAGGCGCTCTTCGCCGTCGGCACGCCCTCCGCTACCATGCGCATCGATGAAGTGATCTGCTGTAATGAGCGCCCGCGGCCGAGCTGCTCGCCGACCTGCCGGTTTCGGCTATGTTGGCTAAAGCAGGTTGCGATGAGATCTCCCGCGCCACTTAACCCATAGAACGTCCGCGGGTCCCCGCCCATTGCGGTGCCCAGGCGCAATAACTCCGCGAGCGAGCGCGTTACCAACGCTGCTTTCGAGTTGTCGCCCAGACCAAATCCGTCGCTCACCCCCGCGGGAATGGCGAACACGTTCTTCAGTGCGCCGCCGAGTTCGATTCCCGTGGTTTCGTCGCTCGAGTAGATGCGGAACCGCGAACTGCCAAGATGTTGCTGCAACTCCTCTGCGCACTCCGCCTGCTCGCAGCCAAGCACCGTTGCGGTCGGCAGATCGCGTGATACCTCGATCGCGAGGTTCGGCCCGGACAAGACCGCGACCGTATTCTCCGGAAAAATCTCTGATAGGATCTGGGTCATGCGCATGCCGGTACCGTGCTCGATGCCCTTCGTGCAGCTGAGCAGAACCGCATCTTTCTGGAGCAGCGGGCGGAGCTTCTCGGCGACGGAGCGCACGGCGACTGAAGGGGTGACGAATACGACCAGCTCTGCTCTGGCGCAGTCGCTTAGCTCGCTTGTGACACGGACAGAGGCCGGCAGTTTCACACCTGCGAGGTAGTCGGGATCCTCACGCGTGGTGCTGAGCCTGTCGATACGCTCGGGCGTATGGCCCCACAACGTGATTGCGTTCCCGCGTTTCGCCCAGAGGACGGCCAGTGCAATGCCCCAGCTTCCGGCGCCAAGAATAGCTGTCTGCTTGAATCTCACTTGCGGGCGAAGCGTTGTTCCGTGCCGTCTCGAAGACGAGCAAAATTCGCACGGTGGCGCCACACGACCATCGCCGTCATAGCCATGGAAAAAAAGAGAAGCACCATCCCGTGAGTGCCGTGCGCGACCAGGACGCCGACGCAGACCGGCAACGCTAATGCGGCGGTAACCGATGCAACTGACACGTATCGAGTAACTTGGAATATAAGTAGCCAGACTAAGAAAATAGCGATTGCCGCTATCGGCATCACGCCGAAGATCGCTCCTGCTGAGGTGGCCACCCCTTTACCGCCTTTGAATTTTAGCCATACAGGGAAAGAATGCCCGAAAACGCAGATCGCAGCCGCGAGGATGGCGTAAAACTCCGCATACTGCCGAGCACCCGGCGTATGGCTAACGAGAAGCAGGGTCAATCGCACAGCGACGAAGCCTTTAAAGGCATCAAGGAAGAACACCGCGAATCCCCATGGCTTTCCAAGCACTCGGAGCACATTTGTCGCGCCAATATTGCCGCTGCCATGTTTTCGGACGTCAATTCCGCAGAGGCGACCGGCGAGATAACCGTTTGGGATGGATCCGCACAGATATGCGATCACGAGAACGCTAAGGGTAAGCGTCAACATGCTACTTGCCTCCGTCGTCAGCTGTCATTGCAGAGCCGCGCCCGTGCTTGGCGAGCCAGATGGAAATGACACTAATGTCCGTCTGTGTGATGCCAGGGATATTGCCCGCTTGGCCGACCGTAGTCGGGTG
>JALYXP010000069.1 GCA_030947045.1 Verrucomicrobiota bacterium
GCATACGCCGGCAGGAAGGTGCCGGAATCGTCGCGGCTCATGCCAAGCGTCGTCTGCGTCAGATCATTCGTGCCGAAGCTGAAAAACTCCGCATCGCGCGCGATCTCGTCTGAGACGAGGCAAGCGCGAGGGATCTCGATCATCGTGCCGACGAGATAGCTAAATTTCGTCTTCGTCGCCTTTTTCACTTCCGCGGCAACACGATGCACGATTTCGATCTGCAGCTTGAGCTCGCGCGGGAAACCGACGAGCGGGATCATGATCTCCGGTTTCACTTTCGTGCCGCTCTTCTGCACTGCAGCAGCCGCTTCAAATACAGCGCGCGCCTGCATCTCTGAGATTTCGGGATACACAATCCCGAGGCGGCAGCCGCGATGGCCGAGCATCGGGTTAAACTCGTGCAGCTCCTGCACGCGTCGCGAGATTTGCTCCACTTTCACGCCGAGCTTTTTTGCCAGATCGAGTTGCTGTTCCTTATCGTGCGGGAGGAATTCGTGCAGCGGCGGATCAAGGAACCGGATGGTCGCGGGGAAGCCTTTCAGCGCCTTGAAAATGCCCACAAAATCTTCGCGTTGATACGGCAGCAGTTTTGCGAGCGCCTTGACGCGCGCTTCGGTGTTCTCGGCGAGAATCATCTCACGCATCGCATCGATGCGATCGCCCTCGAAAAACATGTGCTCGGTTCTGCAGAGGCCGATCCCTTGCGCGCCGAAGGCGACCGCGTTTGCGACCTGGTCAGGCGTGTCGGCGTTCGTCCGCACATCGAGTTTCCGGAAGCCGTCGACCCATTTCATCAGCTGCGAGTATTGCTGGAAAGTCGCGCTCTTCTTCCCATCGAGCGTTCCGTCTACTAGCACCTGCACGATCTCCGAAGCAGATGTGGTGACTTCACCCGCAAACACTTCGCCGGCCGTGCCGTCGATCGAAATGTAGTCACCTTGCTTCAACGTCACGCCGTTGGCAGTGAGCGTGCGCTTGTCGTAGTCGATCTGAATGCCGGCGGCGCCGCAGACGCAGACTTTACCCATCTGCCGCGCGACCAGTGCAGCATGCGACGAAACACCACCGCGTGAGGTCAGAATACCTTCCGCTGCAATCATTCCGCGAAGGTCTTCCGGCGAAGTTTCGATGCGCGCGAGCAACACTTTCTCGCCCTTTTCCGCACGCGCGACGGCATCTTCCGCGCTGAAGACTACGTGACCGGAAGCGGCACCCGGTCCAGCGGGCAATCCGGTGCCGATCTTCGTCGCTTTCGCAACCGACGCACGATCGAAAATCGGAGCCAGCAAGTGCGCGAGCGAGTCGGCGGGAATGCGCTTCACCGCGTCTTCTCTCGAGATGAGCCGCTCACCGACCATCTCGACCGCGATGCGGACGGCGGCGAGGCCGGTGCGCTTCCCGTTACGCGTCTGCAGGATGTAGAGACGATTGTCCTCCACGGTGAACTCGAGATCCTGCATGTCTTTGAAATGCTTCTCGAGCAACGCGCGCACTTTCATCAGCGCCGCATGCGCCGCCGGCATCTCCTTCGCGAGATTGGCGATCGGATGCGGCGTGCGCACACCGGCCACGACATCTTCGCCCTGTGCGTTGATCAGATATTCGCCGTAGAACACCCGCTCGCCGCTCGCGGGATCACGGGTAAAGGCTACGCCCGTCGCGCTGGTGTCGCCCATGTTGCCAAACACCATTGTCTGAACGTTCACCGCCGTCCCCCACTCATGCGGGATGCCGTATTTACGTCGGTAGACCATCGCGCGGTCGTTCATCCATGAGCCGAAGACGGCACCGATCGCACCCCAGAGCTGCGCCTTGGGATCCTGCGGAAACGACTTGCCGGTGCGCTCTTTGATCAGCGCTTTGAACTGCTCGACCATCGCGCGCAATTCATCGACCGACAGGTCCGTGTCTTTCTCGACACCAGCTTTGTGTTTGATGCGTTCGATGACTGCTTCGAACGGCTCGTGATCTTCGCCCGCGCGCTTCTGCACACCCATCACGACATCGCCGTACATCTGCAGGAAACGGCGGTAGGAATCCCACGCGAAACGCGCGTTGTTCGTCTTCCGCGCCACGATCTCTACGACTGTGTCATTCATCCCGAGATTCAGAATTGTGTCCATCATGCCGGGCATCGAATCGCGCGCGCCGGAGCGCACCGAGACGAGCAGTGGCGTCTCGTTGTCGCCGAGTTGTTTCCCGACTGATTTCTCGATCTTCCGCAATGCCGCCGCGACCTGCGCCTCCAGCTCCGGCGGATAGCTGCGCTTGTTCTCGTAGAAGTAAGTGCAGACTTCTGTCGTGATTGTGAATCCCGGCGGCACCGGCAAGCCAATCCGTGTCATCTCTGCAAGGTTCGCGCCCTTGCCGCCGAGGAGCGGCTTCATGCTACCGCCGCCATCCGCTTTACCGTCACCGAAATAGTAGACGTAACGCGATGAGGCTTTTGCTCGCGTAGGCGATTTGGTTGAACGGGATTTCGGCGCGGTGAGGAGGCGTTTGCTAGGCATGAAAAAGAGCGTGTGCGGGTTGCAGACGAGAGGCTACTCGCCGCCCGCGCAGAGTGTCAACGAACGGCAAAGAGCGCGTGCTAAGAACCGGCCGGCGGCTCCGGCTGATCGCCACTCGTCGCGACCGCGCCGATCGCGGTAGCGAATTCATCGATCCCCGTTCCCGGGACGATGATGGTGTTGCGGCGACCGGGTGATTCCTCGGTAATGCGAAGAAACGTGCCGCGATCGTTTTCGCGCAGCTCCAGGTGGAAAGATTTGCGTTCGATCTGCAATTGCTTCGCTTCGACGATCCGTTCCATGGCTGCGGCGCGCAAAAAATTTAGCCGATCAGCGTCGAGTGATGGAAGTAAATAATACTTAACGCCGTCGCGTTTTCGCACGAGCCGCAGGTCGCTCTTCCACAATGGCGAAATCGACCTGCCGTTTGAAAATGTCGACGCGCGCCACGTAGACGCGGAGATCGTCGCCGACGGAGAACTGCCGACGTGATTGACGCCCAATCAGCTTTCG
>JALYXP010000074.1 GCA_030947045.1 Verrucomicrobiota bacterium
CGAGGGACCCCGTGGCGTTACTAGTCGTATGCGGCGGGGTCCCTCCACTGCGCTTCGCTTCGGTCGGGATGACGATGGGTGATGGAAATTCGCTGCCTGAATTCCGTTGATGCTCATGTCGCCGCCCGGCTGTTAGTCTAACAGTCATGCAAGTGATGGAACTCCTCCCGCCCGCCGACACGGTGTATCAGGCGTTGCTAAACCGTGACGCTAGCTTCGAAGGCATCTTCTTTGTCGGCGTTCGAACCACCGGAATCTTTTGCCGGCCGACGTGTCCTGCGAAGAAACCGGCGCGCGAGAACGTCGATTTTTTTCCGACGCCGAGCGAGGCACTGCTCGGCGGGTTCCGTCCTTGCCTGCGGTGTCAGCCGATGGATCCGGACAAGCAGCCGCCGAAGCTGATCGAACGTCTCCGCGCGGAAGTGGAGAAAGCCCCAGGCGGCCGTCTGACGGACAAAGAGCTGGCGGAGTTGTCGATCGATCCGTCGACCGCGCGGCGGCAGTTTAAGCGGCATTACGGAATGACGTTCCAGGCGTATCACCGCGCGCGTCGGATGGGATTGGCGTTACGCGAAGTTCGAAAAGGTGGCCGAGTGGCGGACGTGAAAGAGGGAAGCGGTTTTGATTCCGCGAGCGGTTTTCGCGAAGCGTTCGCGAAAATCTTTGGCGATGCACCGACTGTCGCGAGCACGCGCGGCTGCTTGTTCGCGGAACGCATCGACACACCGCTCGGCGCGATGTTGGCGGTGGCGGACGATACTGGCTTACGGCTACTGGAATTCACGGATCGCCGCTCGCTCGAGCGCGAGCTGACCATTCTGCGTCGGCGTCTTGGCACGAACGTCGTGCCAGGACAACACACGCACCTCGATGCAATTCGCACACAGCTCACCGAATATTTTGCCGGCACGCGCGCTGAGTTCGATGTGCCGATCGCGCCGATCGGGTCGGATTTTCAGCTGCGCACCTGGGAGCTTCTGCGCTCAATCCCGCCGGCCGAGACCCGCTCGTATTCGTGGATGGCGGAACAACTAAAGATCCCCGGTGCACGCCGCGCCGTCGGCCGCGCGAACGGCACGAACATGCTCTGCATCATCATCCCGTGTCACCGCGTGATCCGCGCGGACGGCACGCTTTGCGGCTACGGCGGCGGCCTTTGGCGGAAGAAGTGGCTGCTCGAGCACGAACGCAAATTCAGCGAAGCGGCTGGCGCGTAACGCCGGATTCGCCACAATGGCGGCGTGTCGTTTCGAAAGACGCTGCTCATTGCTGCGATCGTGTTTCTCGGGGGAATCACGTTGCTGCACACGACGCTGAATCTCCACCTCTTCGCCGCGCGGCCGCAGGGGATTGTGCGCGAGAAATTTCATGTCGGTTTTTTGCCGGTCACCTGCCATCTCACGTGTCCGGTTACCGACTTCATCAACAAGCAGCTCACCGGCGCGAGTATGTTCGAGCCGATTCGTTTTCAAGGCTGGCCTGAACTGAAGGAGGCTTACCTGTCCGGCTACACGCCGGCGACGTTTATCCTCGCGCCTATGGCGATCGCGCTCCGCGAACAAGGCGTGCCGATCAAGATCGTGTATCTCGGCCATCGCGAAGGTGGCGACGTGATCGTGCATAAAGACTCCGGTATTTTCCGCACCGAAGACCTAAGAGGGAAAACAGTCGCGGTGCCCGGCCGTTACGCGAATCATCGGTTGATCTTTTACCGTGAACTTAAGAAAGCCGGGATGACTCTCGCCGACGTGAATATGGTCGAGATGCCGCCGCCCGATATGCCGGCTGCGCTCTACTCGCGCTCGGTCGATGCGATCACCTCCGGCGAGCCGTTTCCCGCGCAAGCGGAGATGGATGGCTACGGTCGCGCGCTCTACCGCTTGAAAGATGTGTGGCCGGGGTTCATCTCGTGCGTGCTCGCGGTGCGCGAGGATGTGATCAAAAATCGGCGCCCTGAAGTGCAGCAATTGGTCGATGGAATCGCGAAGAGCGGGAAGTGGCTCGACTCAAACATGGAGAACCGGATGGCGGCGGCGCAGTTCGTCAGCAAGGGGTATTACAACCAGAATCCGCGGCTGTTGACTTACGTGCTGAGTAAGCCGCCCGATCGTGTGAAATACAGCCATCTGAAACCGGCGCGCGCGAACTTCGAAGAGATCGAGGTGCTGGCGAAAGAGGCCGGGATTCTCAAAGGGACGGCGCACTTCGATGACTACGTCGATGATTCGTTCGCGCCTGATGATGACGCCGTGCAGCCGCATGCGTACACGCCGAACGGATGAGCGCGCCGAGTCCGCGGAACACATATCGGCGGGATCCGTGGACTCTTATTCTGCCGGCGATCGTCGGCGTGTTGTTTCTGCTGCTGTGGCACGTTTGGGTCCGGCTCTCGGGTAGCGATCTGTTTCCGACGCCGCTTGAAGTAGCGCGTGGGATCGTCGAGCTCGCGCAACGCGGCTTGCTCTTGAAATATGTGGTCGCGTCGCTCTTCCGCGTCGCGTGGGGGTTTACTTTCGCGGTGCTCATCGGCCTGCCGACCGGGTTGCTTTTGGGCTGGTACACACGCGCGTTTCAAGCATTCAACCCAATGCTGCAGGTGTTCCGTCCCATCTCGCCGATCGCATGGATCCCGCTCGCGATCCTGTGGTTCGGGGTAACGGATGCCGCGCCGATTTTTCTGATTTTCCTGGCGAGCGTTTTCCCGATCACCGTCTCGGCGATCGCCGCGGTGCAAAACATGCAGCCTGTCTATCTGCGCGCGGCACAGAACTTCGGCCTCGGTCGCGCCGAGCTTTTCCGGCAGGTGATTTTCCGTGCCAGTCTGCCGCAGGTGATCACTGGCATTCGCATCGCGCTCGGCGTGGCGTGGCTAGTGGTCGTCGCTGCGGAGATGATCGCCGTGAATAGCGGACTTGGTTATCTGATTATCGACGCGCGCAATGCCGGGAAGCGCTACGACCTCGTGGTGGCAGGAATGGTGATGATCGGGCTGATCGGGCTCGTGCTTGATTTACTCGTCAGGCAATTAGAGAAATTCGATGAAGTGCGATGGGGTTACGCCAGCCGCCGATGAGCGGCCCCGCAATCGAGATCCGAAAGTGTTGCGTCGCTTTCCCGGGTAAACGCTCCGGAGAGGATGTCGCCGTGCTGGACAACGTCACCGCTGAAGTGGCTGCGGGCGAGTTCGTGTGCCTGGTTGGCCCAAGCGGTTGCGGGAAGTCGACGTTGCTAAACATCGTCGGCGGTTTCATCCCGGCTACTTC
>JALYXP010000083.1 GCA_030947045.1 Verrucomicrobiota bacterium
CGGGAAAGCCGTCGGCATTGTCGCTAACCAACGCCAGCAGGTGCGGACGAAGAAGGAAGGCATTCAAATGGGCGGCGTGATTTATGCCGACAGCGCGGACAAGGCAGCGCGCTTCGTGATGGACTGCAATCAGACTGGCCTGCCGATCATATTCTTCCAGGACGTTACCGGATTTATGGTCGGAAAGGATGCGGAGCAGAGCGGCATCATCCGCAGTGGGGCGAAGCTGGTGAACGCCGTGAGCAATTCCGTCGTCCCCAAAATTACGGTCGTGGTCGGTGGCTCTTTCGGCGCGGGCAATTATGCGCTCTGCGGCAAGGCCTACGATCCGCGTTTCATCCTCGCGTGGCCGCATTCGCGTTATGCGGTGATGGGTGCGGCGCAGGCGTCCGACGTTGTCTTCAGTATCCTCGCGCGCTCCAATGAACGTGGTGACAAGAAATCCACGCCCGAAGAACTTGAAGCGCTGCGCGCGAAGGTGAAAGCGAGCTACGAAGAGCAGACCGATATCCGCTACGGCGCCGCGCGCGGCTGGGTCGACGCAATCATCCAGCCACACGAGACACGCGACGTGCTCATCCGGCTCTTGCAATACGTCTCGCGCCCGCCTGCGAAAGCGCGCTTCCACACCGGCGTCGTACAGGTGTAGGTGTGCGAGTGATCGGCCTGACAGGCGCTGATGTCCATCATCCCGACCGAAGCGAAGCGCAGTGGAGGGATCTCACAAATCATCCCACGTAGTCGTTCGCGAGATCCCTCGACTTCGCTCGGGATGACGGGACTGGGCGAATGCCGCTAGTTCACGGTCGCTCAGCTGGCTGGCACGGCGAACTCCCGCGCGATGCTGCCGTTCATCGCCGTTAGTTCGCCCAACCTACTTTGCAGCGGGAGCGTGAAACCACGTTGTGCAAACGCGCCCAGCACTTCTTCTGTCGGGATGTTTCCTATCAAATCATCCTGCGCAAATGGACAGCCTCCGAGACCGCCCATCGCTGAGTCAAAACGCCGACAGCCGGCGTCGTAAGCGGCGAGCACTTTCCCCGCTGCCGCCGCTCGCATGCTATGCAAATGAACCCCGAGTTCGCAGCCGAGCTGCCCACGCAACGCCGAGCTAACGACGCGACCGACGAGCTCCGGTTCAGCCGTTCCGACAGTGTCTGCGAGTGAGACCGCTCCCGCTCCAAGATCGGCAATCAGCTTCGCCGCCGTCGCAACCTGATCTTCGCTCCAGGCGTCACCGTATGGATTCCCGAACGCCATCGAGATGTAAGCGACGGTTTGCAGCCCTGCTTCGTTCGCGCGGCTGATGATCGTCTTCAGCATCGCCACGTTTTCAGCGGGCGACTGATTTTGATTCCGCCGGAGAAACGTCTCCGAAATCGAATACGGAAAACCGAGCGTCGTCACCTTGCTCGTCGCGATGGCGCGCTCAGCACCTTTCTCGTTCACGACAATCCCGATGATCTCCGTCCCATCGGTCGCGTCGAGTCGGGCGAGCACCTCCTCGCTATCCGACATTTGCGGCACTGCTTTGGGCGAAACAAAGCTAACCGCATCGATGTGCCGAAACCCGGCGGCGATTAAGGCGCGCAAGTATCGAGCCTTCTGTTCCGAGGGAATCTGACGCGGCAGCCCCTGCCACGCATCGCGAGGGCATTCGATGAGCTTGACGGATTCCATGGAGGCGGGAACAACCTAAAGCATGTCAGTCGTCCTCGTCGAAAAACAATCAACGCACACCACCGTCATCACGCTGAACCGACCTGAGCGCCGCAACGCGCTCACGATTGAATTGATGACGGAGCTTAAGAATGCGGTGAACGCCGCTGACGCTGATGAGACGCAGCGTATTTTGATTCTGCGTGGCGCCGGGGTCGCCTTCTGCACTGGTCTTGATCTGAAGGAAGTCTCGGAACCTGAGAAGGCGCATCAATCCGCAGGTCTTGTGGCGAGCACACTGCTCACGCTAAGTCAGACGCGCCTGATCACGATCGCAGCAGTCCACGGAGCCGCAGTTGCCGGCGGCGCTGGAATTATGTCTTCGTGCGATTTCGTGATCGCGGCGGAGCGCACGAAATTTGGATATCCCGAGGCGAAGCGAGGTCTGGTTGCCGGTCTTGTGATGACGTTCCTCCGCCGTCAGTTGCGCGAGCGCGACGTCCGCGAATTGCTCTTCACTGGCGAATTGATTGACCCCCAGCGCGCTCTCGCGATTGGCCTGATTAATCGCGTTGTCGCGCCAGACGAGCTGGATAGCGAAGTGGAGAAACTGTGCGCTTCGATCCTGCAGAATGCACCGGGGGCGCTGTCGAATTCGAAGCGGTTACTGGAGCAGCTTTGGTCCACCTCGGTAAAACAGGATATCGAACATGCTCTCGCGCATCACATGCAGGCGCGGGAGTCGCAGGAAGCCAGGGAAGGCGTCGCTGCTTTTCTCGAGAAGCGTAAGCCGAGCTGGGACGTCTAGCTCAGCGGATGATGAATCGCAGCACTGCAGCCACACTTAGAGCAGCGACTGCAAGCAAAGCAGAGTAAACGATTCGGTCCTGTAGCCGCGCGCGTTGCGCTGCTTCTGCGTACGGAATGCGAGTGAACGACACCATTGTGTAAAGCGGGAGATACACCCCCGGGAGCGCGCCTTCGAGCAGGTGGTCCAGCTTCTTCTTCGCACGAAAAGTTTTCGACGCCGTCTTGTCGCGCATCTCAATGAAGTTATCGACAGCAAGATCGGCCAGGGCATCGGCGTTCGGTTTCCGCCGGAGAAA
>JALYXP010000144.1 GCA_030947045.1 Verrucomicrobiota bacterium
CGCTTGCTCGCTCGCATCTCCGACTGGGTCGATCGGCACGTGTGGGATGGAATTGCGCGCGACGTCGGCGCTTTAAGTAATTTGTTAGGCAACGCCTCTAAGCGCGTCGATGAACGCGGCATCAACGCTGGCGTCGATGGAACTACGGCCGGCGCGCGAGGCGCGGGTCGCGGTATCTCAGCCGCGCACTCTGGCCAAATCCAAACATATCTCGGCGCAGTCGGCGTCGGCATGCTCGCGCTGCTGCTGCTCTACGCCTGGCTCGGATGATCACGGCGCTGATTCTCATTCCACTGCTCGGCGCCCTCTGTGTAAGCGTCGCGCCACAGCACAGTGCGCGCGCGGTCGCCCTCATTTCCACAGTCATCAGCGCCATTCTCGCGGTGCTGTTGTGGCGAAATTTCGACACAGCGGCAGCCGGTCTACAGCTAGCGGAACGACACGCGTGGATCCCGTCGATCGGCGCGGATTACGTCGTCGGCGTTGACGGTTTGAGCCTGCTCCTCGTCTTGCTGACATCGCTCGTCTTCCCGTTCGCGCTCGTCGCGCAACGCGGCAGCCGCGGCCTTTGTGCGCTCATGCTCGTGATGCAGTCGGCGCTCTACGGGAACTTCACCGCGCAGAATTTCGTTCTCTGGTTCCTCTTCTATGAGATGAGCCTGATTCCCTCGTTCCTGCTCATCAAACTCTGGGGCGGTCACAACCGCGATCGAGCCGCGACAAAGTTCTTCCTCTACACATTTCTCGGAAGCGTCGCGATGCTGCTCTCGTTCCTCGGAATCTATTTCGCGCGCGGCACCTTCGACTTCGCGCAACTCGCGACGCTCGGCCGGACCGGCCTGCTCACCGGCAATGTCGCCTGGTTTGCCTTCGCTGGAATCTTTCTCGGCCTTGCGGTGAAAGTACCGCTTTATCCCTTCCACACCTGGCTGCCGGACGCGTATGAGGCCGCCCCCATTGGCGTGGCGATGGTTTTAACGGGCACGCTGTCGAAAATGGGCGTCTACGGTTTCATCCGCCTGCTCCTTCCGCTTTTCCCCGCGGAAATTAAGATTTTGGGACCATGGCTACTCGGCCTCGCGGTATGCTCGATCATCTTCTCGACCCTCGCCGCGTGGGCGCAGCGCGACCTCAAACGCATGGTCGCCTACCTTTCGATCAACCATCTCGGTTATTGCATGCTCGCGCTTTTCGCGATCTCTGCCGCGACTACCGCATCTGCTGCGAATTCTCACGCAGCTCTTAGCGGCGTGTTCATGCAGATCTTCAACCATGGCATCACCGCGGCCGCGTTGTTCTACTTCGTCGGACTGCTCGAGCAACGCCGAGGCGTCCGCGGGATCGACGACTTCGGCGGTCTCATGCAACGCGCACCGCTCTTCTGCGGCTGGATGAGCATCGCCATCTTCTCCTCGTTAGGCCTGCCGGGTCTGAACGGATTCGTCGGTGAGTTCCTCATCTTCAAAGGCTCTTTCGCGGTAGCCGCTGCTTTTACGTCAGTCGCAGCCTTCGGCCTGCTCATCACCGCCGTCGTCTTTCTGCGCATGATGCAGGCGCTGTTTAGCGGCCCCTTAGCCCAGAGCTGCAGCGCATTCCCGGAACTTCTCGCGGGCGAAAAGCTCATCGTGATCCCGGTAAGCCTGCTGATGATCGCCATCGGCGTCGCGCCGCAGTTCATCTTCAATATCTTCAACGCGACCGTCGTCGAGATGGCTCAGTTGTTTGTCTAATCGCTATGAGCAAAAGCGTCGTTGCAGTGGTCGAAATCGCGCAACACATCCAGTTCTTGCGCGGCCAGAAGGTATTGCTGGATTTCGATCTCGCTGAGTTATATGGCGTCGCAACGAAGGTCCTAAACCAAGCGGTGAAGCGACGCGCAGCGCGCTTCCCACGCGACTTTATGTTCCGGCTTACCACAGAGGAAGGAGCGTCTTTAAGGTCACAATCTGTGACCTTAAAGCGTGGGCAACACCTTAAATACCCACCTTACGCCTTCACCGAGCAAGGCGTGGCGATGCTGTCGAGCGTTTTGAACAGCGAGCGTGCGGTGAGCGTGAACATCGCAATTATGCGCGCGTTCGTGCAGCTGCGCCAAGCGCTGGACACAAATCGGGAACTCGCCCAAAAATTTGCCGCGCTCGAAAAGCGTATCGGCAAACACGACAAGGAGATCGACGCGATCATTGATGCGATCCGCCGACTGATGTCTCCGCCGGAAAAGCCGAAACGCGAGATTGGTTTTCACGTCCGCGAAAAAGCTGCGGCTTACCGCGCTCGAAAAACGCGATGATCGCCTGGACTATCTACATCACGTTCGCGGGCGCGCTGCTGTCGCTCTTCGCGCCGAGATCGTTCGCGAAGAACGTCGCGCTCAGCACGACTCTCGCAGGGTTCTTCATCAGTCTGTGGGCGTTCTGCACCCTCGATGAAGCCGGCGTTCTCACCACGGTCGTACGCGTCCCGTGGGTTCCGGTCCTGGGGATGGAATACCACCTCGCGGCGGATGGCATCAGCCTCACCCTCT
>JALYXP010000125.1 GCA_030947045.1 Verrucomicrobiota bacterium
GCAGGCCTACATCTACGGCGAACACGATTACCAGCCGAAGTTTTCGCCGAACGGCGCGAGCGTCGCGTACGTGCGTTCGTTTCAGATTGCCTACACCTCCAATGGCGGCGTGCCGAGCCCGGACGTGCAGACGATTCGCATCATCGACGTGGCTTCCGGGGCCGATCGGCAGGTCATCCAGCTGCAGCAAGGCGTCTACGTCACGACGCTGGATTGGTCGCCTGACGGCACCGCACTCGTCTTCGATGCCGGCCAGCAATACGTCAGCTCAGGCATTCCGGCGCAGGTAGTGCAGCCTTCGACCGACCGCGTCTATGTCATCGGCGCGGATGGGAATGGCCTGCGCGAACTCCGCGGCGCGGGCTCGGGTCAACCGGCGTGGGCGCCAACCGCGCTGCCGAGTCAGCTCGCGAATATCTCGACGCGGATGCGAGTGCTTACTGGGGACAACGCATTGATCGGCGGCTTCATCCTGACCGGCACCGATCCACGAAAAGTGATCATCCGCGGTCTCGGGCCATCATTGCCGGTAGCTGGCGCACTCGCGGATCCGACGCTGGAGTTGCACCAGGGCGATGCCACGATCGCGACGAATAATAACTGGCGCGACACCCAGCAGACGGAAATCCAGCAGAGCACGATCCCGCCGTCGAAAGATCTCGAGTCGGCAATCGTTCGCACCCTCGCGCCCGGCGCTTATACCGCAATCCTGCGCGGCCAGGGAAACACGACTGGCGTGGGTTTGGTGGAAGTCTATGACCTCAGCTCCGGCACTGCTTCGAAGCTTGCGAACATCAGCACGCGCGGCTTCGTCGATACGGGCGATAACGCAATGATCGGCGGCCTCATCATCGGCAACGGAAGTGGTGCGAAGGTGATTATTCGCGGGCTTGGCCCATCGCTGCCGGTGGGTGGCGCGTTACAAGATCCCACGCTCGAGCTGCACGACAGCAACGGCGCGACCATCGCCGCAAACGACAATTGGCAAACCGACTCCGGCGCTGCGGAGATCCAGGCCGATAAGGTCAATCCAACAAACGCACGCGAAAGCGCGCTGCTGCGGACACTCGCAGCCGGGAATTACACCGCCATCCTGCGCGGAAGCGGCAACACCACCGGCGTCGGATTAATCGAAGTCTATAACGTGCAGTGACCCGGGCACCGCTCGGTGGTTACCGGTCGCTTCGCGTCAGTCGCAGATTTCGCGAAAAGATTTTCAGGCAGATGTCCATTTTGCGCCGGATTTCGCGCGTTACGGATGAAGGCGCTCCAAAATCGCAGCTACAGCACAATTATGAAACGAACTTTTTCCTCCATTCTTATATCCATCATTAGCGTTGCGACCTCATTGGCGCAGGTCTCGTGGGACCGGCAAGCCTATGGGCAAGGCCCGTTTTATGCGCCCGGCCACCAGGGCGATCCGTTATACTCCTATTTTTATCCGAACAACAACAGCTGGAGCCAGGAGCTGACCTTCGCCTACGATAATAATGGAAAGCCGATCTACGTGGCCGCGCCGAGTAACTGGTCCACCGATACCTACCCGCGCAGCGGCGACGTCACGCTCGGCAACGGCGGACTCGGCACCAACAATACGCCGACGAACCTCGACCGTGGTGCCCACAGCGGGACCACGGGTGGCGCGATCGTTCTCAACAGCCTGACCATCCAGCAGGACGGCGCGTTGAACATGGAGGCTGGCACGACCCTGACCGCGAATCTCTTCAACTTCCAGGGCAATAACAACAATGACGCCGTCCTGACCAATAACGGCGGCGGCGGCGCATTCCCGATCTTGTTTCTCTCCGGCGGCGGGACAATGAAAAAAACCACCGGCACGAGCACGTTCTCTTTCGATCAGTTTGTTTCGATCCAGGTGAATGGCGGCGGAACGATCGCGGCCGACGCAGGTGCGCTGCAGCTGCCACTTTCCAGTCGCTACGCAGGGGGCGTCAGTTTCAATGCCGCTACCGGGGCACTTATTGATCTCGCCACGGCGGGGGCGGTCGACTCTGCGGTGGTACGCTTTACCGGCGCAATGACTGGCATTAACACCGGCGGAACGGTAAGATTAAACAAGGGTTGGATCAGCACTGTGGCGAACACCGGCGGTAGCACGCTGAACTTCGGCGGCAACACCTTCCAGTGGCAGGGTGGGCGATTAAACGGAACCGCTGCGGACCCGTTCACGAATCTTGGCACGATCAACATCACAGGTTCCGCGACGTTGAATGGCGTGGACGGATTCATCAATAAGAATGCCGTCATTCAGAGCGGCTTAGGCACCCTAGACCTTTACCGAGGCTCTTTAAACAATGCTGCGGGCGCCGTTTATGAAATCCGAAACGACATGCCGATCACCGATTACGGTCCTTTCATTAATGCGGGGACTCTGCGCAGATCGACCAGCGCCGGGACCGTGACCCTCGACCCAAACCTTCAGATTATAAACAACGGCGGTACCATCCAGGTAGACACCGGCACGTTGCTCCTCCCTGCAGCAAACAGTCATTACAGTGGTGGGACATTCAATGTCGCGGCTGGCGGCCTTCTCGATCTCGCCGACGCAGGTGCGGTTGATTCCGGAGCCATTCATTTCAGCGGGACTTTCACGGGCGCTAATATAGGCGGCACCGTGCGCTTAAGCCACGGCTGGTGGAATACCGCAGCGGACACGGGCGGCCCCGCCACGTTCAACTTTGCAGGCAACACCTTTCAATGGACTGGTGGGCGGATTGGTGCCTACCAGCCTAACCAATTCACAAACACGGGCACGATTAACATCACTGGTAGCGTCGTGGCGGTGGGAGACGGCCTTGTCAATGCAGGGAGTATCATTCAGAGCGGCCTTGGATCCCTTGATTTGAGACCTTATCCCGGCTCCTACACCAATGCAGTCGGCAGTGTTTACGACCTGCAAAACGACCTTGGGATCACCAGCAACTCTGGCGCTTTCAACAATGCCGGCACATGGCGCAAATCGGCCGGTAGCGGTACCTCCGTCATAAACGTCGGCGACGAATTTAACAACAGCGGAGTCGTAGAGCTGCAGATGGGTACTACGCAATTTTCGCACCTCCACCAAACGGCAGGAATAACCAATCTCAATGGTGGTAACCTCTCGTCTAATACGGACATAGTGTTGGACGGAGGATCGGTCATTGGGACAGGGGTTATTTCAGGCAACATACGCAACAACGGCGGAGCCATCGCGCCCGGCCATTCGCCTGGGAAGATCACGATTAACGGAAGCTATGCGCAGGGGGCGAACGGTTCCCTTAATATCGAGATTGGCGGAAACGCCCCCGGCACTGGCTACGATCAACTCGTTGTGAACGGTGCGGCTGCGCTTGGCGGCACGCTCAACATTACCACCATCAATGGTTACCGGCCTGCGGTCGGTGATGTCTTTACCATCATCTCGCCGCAAAGCTTCACCGGCTCCTTCGCGCAGATCAATGCGACCGGCTTGAGCGTTCAGGCCAACTACGCCGCTGGCGCTATCACTGTCACCGTGACGAGCGTTCCTGACTTGCTACTTAATATTTCCACCCGCCTTAAGGTTCTAACCGACGACAAAGCGCTCATCGGCGGCTTCATCATCACCGGCACCGAGCCCAAGAAGGTCATCATCCGTGGCATCGGGCCGTCGCTCACTGGCGTTCCCGGCGCCTTGCAAGATCCCACCCTGGAGCTCTTCGATGATAAGACTTCGCTCGCGACCAACGATAACTGGAAACAAGATCAACAGGCCGAGATCCAGGCCAGCGGCGTCGCACCGACGAAAGACGCAGAGGCTGCGATCGTCCGCACTCTCAACCCCGGCAACTACACCGCCGTCGTGCGCGGCAAAAACAACTCGGTCGGCATCGGCGTGGTCGAAGTTTACGACCTCGCGCAGACCGCCAAGGCGAAGCTTGCCAACATCAGTTCACGCGGCTTCGTCGACACGGGTGATAACGCGCTCATCGGCGGCTTCATCGCGGGCGGCAGCGGCGGCGGCACGAACACCAAGGTCGTCATCCGGGCGATCGGCCCTTCCCTTGCAGACGCCGGGGTCGCCGGCTCACTCGCCGATCCGACCCTGGAGTTGAAAGACGCCAATGGCTCGACCGTGCGCGGAAACGATAACTGGAAGGATTCTCAGCAGGCCGAGCTCGAAGCCATCGGGATTCAGCCGAAGAAGGATGCGGAATCTGCACTCATCGCGACGCTCCCCGCGGGCAATTACACCGCCATCGTGCGCGGCAAAGGCGACACCACCGGCGTCGGCTTAGTCGAAGTCTATAATG
>JALYXP010000179.1 GCA_030947045.1 Verrucomicrobiota bacterium
AGCATGAACGACGAACCGTTCAGCTTCTCCGAAAGATCGGAAACGATATCTGCTTTTTCAGGTCTCATGATTAGTCGTTCCGCTATTAAACGCCGAGATACGGTGAGGGGTCGATATGCAACCCTGGGGACATTGTCGCGCTGAGCGTCATGCCGTCGACGAAACGACCCTTCGCGGTTGCCGGCCTCGCGCGCACGACTGCCTCGATCACCGCCGTACCGTTCTCGACGAGTTGCTCGTCAGCGAAGGAAAACTTTCCGAGCGGCACCGCGATGTTGCCGTTCTTATCGAGCTTAAACTCGACACGTCCAGCCTTCACCTCACGCACGGCCTTCGCCGTGTCATCAGTCACCGTGCCAGTCTTCGGGTTCGGCATCAATCCGCGAGGACCGAGCACCTTGCCGAGCTTACGCACTTCCGCCATCGCACCTGGCGTCGCGATCGCGACGTCGAAATCCTGAAAGCCTTCCTGGCACTTCTTAACCATGTCCATGTAGCCGACGAATTCCGCGCCAGCTTCCTTCGCGGCGCGGGCCGCGTCGCCTTCTGCGAAAACCAAAACGCGCACCTGTTTGCCGCTACCGTGTGGAAGCGGGCAGGTGCCGCGAACCATCTGATCGGATTGCTTCGGATCAACTCCGAGGCGGAACGAGACAGTGACCGTTTGGTCGAACTTCGGCGGCGGAAGCTTCTTTAGCGTCGAGACAGCTTCCGCGAGATTGTAATTTTTCGAGCGATCCACCTGCTCGGCGGCCGCGCGATAACGTTTGCTACGATTATTGTTCATGATTTTATGCAGTGCGGACGAGCACGAGCTCTCCTGCTCAACGCAGCGGCGGTCAGGCGACCGAAGCGCTGCGGGACGGGCACAGTAGCGGGATCGTTCCCGCTGTCAAAAATATTTCAGCGCGGACCTCCGACTGCGCGAGAATCGTTACTGCGCCGCTGAGTTTCTGACAATTTTACCGTCCTTCATGACGAACATTACGCGCTCTGTCGCGGTAATATCGGTGGTCGGATCTCCTGGCACCGCCACGATGTCGGCGATCTGCCCCTTCGCTAACGTGCCGGTCGTCGCTGCGATTCCTAACAAATCTGCAGCCCCAGATGTCGCGGCGGTGAGCGCATCGATTGGCGTCATGCCGAGCCCGGTCATTAACGCAAATTCCTTCGCGTTCGTGCCGTGCGGGAATACTCCCGCGTCCGTCCCGAAGGCAATCTTCACGCCTAGCTGCACGGCGTTGCGAAACATCTCGCTCCGCGCCGCCGCGGCCGCACGCGCTTTCGCCTGCACCGTGGCCGGATAGTTATCAATCTTGCCCATGATGTATTCCGTCGCTTCGAGGGTCGCGACCAGATAGGTGCCTTTCGTTTTCATCAACGCCAGCGTCTCTTTTTTCAGAAATGATCCGTGCTCGATCGAGTCGACACCGGCGTTGATCGCATCGCGCGCTGCCGTGTCACCGTGGCAATGCACCGCCACCTTCTTGCGGAGTCGATGCGTCTCCGTCACCAGCATCGCGATCTCGTCGGGCGCGAACTGTGGCACATCGACCTCATCTTTCATCGAGAGCACTCCGCCGGACACTGCGGCCTTGATAACATCAGCGCCGTTCTTGATTTCATAACGGACCGCGCGCCGGATCGCTTCCGGGCCGTCCGCGATGCCATCGGTGTATTCTGGTTGCCGGCCGAAGAGGCCATCGCGGAAACCATTGGTGTCGTCGAAATGCCCACCGGTCGCACCGATCCCTTTCGTCGCGCAGAGCATGTGCGGACCGCGCACAATCCCCTTCCCTATCGCGTCGCGCAGGGCTACGTCCATGAAGCTCTCGCTGCCGAGATCGCGCACGGTGGTGAAGCCAGCGTCGAGCGTCCGCTCGGCATTCGGAATCGCTTCGTAGGCAGCAAGCGGCAGCTCGGTTTGCAATTCGCTTAACTGCCGTTCGCGATACGGCTTCGAGTAATCGGACGTGAGATGCGTGTGGGCGTCAATGAACCCGGGCGACAATGTGGCGTCGCCGAGATCGATCACCTGCGCACCCTGCGGAACCGCGAGCCCGCTGCCGGCGTCGACAATCTTGTCACCGTCGATGATGACGACACCGTTCGAGACCAGCGCTTTCGCCTTACCGTCGAACAACCGCGCCGCTTTCAGCGCGATTGTCTGTGACTCAGCAGCCGAAGCGAAAGGGACTAGGATAAAAAGACAGACCAACCGCCCGACGAATGAACTTGGAACGTGCATGAGCTTGCGATAGCAGCAGGCATGGAAAACGACAAGCTCAGCGGCGGCTCCGTTTTGCGGCGAATTAAGCGAATCTCGCCGCTTCAAGCGGGCAAAATGCTTGGCGTTCTCCATGCCTGCATGGGCCTGATCTTCGTGCCGTTCTTTGCACTGATGGGGCTACTAGGAGCCGTCGCGCAAAATGCCCAACACGCGCAGCAGAGCGGTGGGCCACCAGCTGCTGTTTTCGGCGGGATGATGTTTGGATTCGCGCTTCTAATGCCGGTTTTTTACGGCATCATGGGCTTCGTCGGCGGCATCATCGGTGCCGCCGTTTACAATTTGATTGCCCGCTGGATCGGCGGGATCGAAGTGGAAGTCGAGTAACTAGTCGACGATCTCAAGGCCCATCTGCCGTGCGGTTCCGGCGATGATTTTGAAGCCGGCTTCGTCGGTACGCGAATTCAGGTCTTTGCCCTTCGTCTTCACGATGTCCATGACCTGCTTACGCGTAATTTTGCCGACCTTGGTTTTGTTCGGCTCTTTCGATCCGGCCGCGATGTTTGCAGCCTTCTTCAACAAGATTGCAGCGGGCGGGCTCTTCGTGATGAAGGTGAACGACTTGTCTTTGAAGACAGTGATCACGACCGGCAGAATGTCGCCCGCCTGCTTCTGCGTGGCGGCGTTAAACTCTTTGCAGAACGCCATGATGTTGACGCCCCGAGGCCCAAGCGCGGTGCCGACTGGCGGCGCCGGGTTCGCCTGACCGGCTGGGATCTGCAGTTTTACGAATGCTACGATTTCTTTGGCCATGGGAAGGAGATACTAATTTAAGATGGATGGGGTACCGACGCGTGATTAGCCGCGCTCGACCTGCCAATATTCGAGTTCTACCGGCGTGGCGCGACCGAAGATAGTGACCGACACACGCAGCTTGCCGCGCGCAGGATCGATTTCCTCGACGATGCCGTTCTGATTCTGGAACGGTCCGTCGGCAACCTTAACAGTCTCGCCGACTTCGAAGCTGACCTTCGGCTTCACGCTTTCTTCACGCTCACGCATCTGCGCGAGCATGCTTTCGACTTCCGAAGTTTGCATCGGGATCGGCTTATCCTTGGTGCCGGCAAAACCAATAACGCCCGGGGTGTCGCGCACGAAATACCAGGTGCGGCCGACGAGCTGATTGTTCTCGTCGAGTAGATGCATGTTCGCGATCAGGTAGCCTGGGAAGAACTTGCGGGTTGTTTCGCTTTTCTTGCCCTTCTTGATCTCGGAAACGCGCTCAGTCGGCACGAGCACTTCGAAGATAACATCGCTCATCTCCTCGGTCTTGACGCGCTTGACGATGTTGTCGCGCACCTTGTTCTCCTGGCCGGAGAGGACGTGAATGACGAACCACTGATCTTTTGGTGCGAGAACGGAAGGCATAATCAGTGCAGCCGGGTGAAGTAGTGAAGGACGTTCACGAGGATGAAATCGAACAGCGCGACGTAGCCGCCGAGCAGGAGCATCGCGATGATGACAACGAGCGTGGAGTCGGTGAGCTCCTTATACTTCTTCATCCCCTTCTCCTTCGGGTCCCACGGCCAGGAGGCCTTTTGCAGCTCGACTTTCACTTCGCCGAGAAAGCTTTTGGATTTGCCGATCATGAGATGCTGGAGGGAATAGAAAGATGCGTGAGCGGTTGAACAGGCCAGGAGGGACTCGAACCCCCAACCGACGGTTTTGGAGACCGCAACTCTACCAATTGAGCTACTGACCTAAATCGCTGGCTCGAAGCGTAACGTGCTCCTGCCCGTTTGGCGAGCAGGAGCACAATCACGAAATTCTTTAGTCGAGAATATCGCCCACGCGACCCGCGCCGACGGTCTTGCCGCCTTCGCGAATGGCGAAACGAATGGTCTTCTCCATCGCGATCGGGGTGATCAACTCAACTTCAACGGAAACGTTATCGCCAGGCATGACCATCTCTACACCTTCCGGCAGTTTGACGGTGCCTGTCACGTCGGTCGTGCGGAAATAGAACTGCGGACGGTAATTCGTAAAGAAAGGCGTATGACGGCCGCCCTCTTCTTTCGACAGGACATACACTTCCGCCTTGAACTTCCGGTGCGGCTTGATGCTGCCCGGCTTCGCGATCACTTGACCGCGCATGACATCTTCCTTCTTCGTTCCGCGAAGGAGCAGGCCAACGTTGTCACCCGCGCGCGCTTCGTCGAGAAGCTTGCGGAACATTTCGATGTCGGTGCAGGTGGTTTTCGCCGTGTCGTTAATGCCAACGATCTCGACTTCCTCCATCTTCTTGAGGATGCCGCGCTCGACGCGACCAGTCGCTACGGTGCCGCGACCTTCGATGTTGAACACGTCTTCGACCGGCATCAGGAAAGGCTGATCGATCGGGCGCTCTGGGATCGGGATGTAATCATCCACCGCCGCGATGAGTGCGAGGATCTGCGCTTCCATGTCGGCATCGCCGTTTAGCGCCTTGAGCGCTGAGCCTTTGACGATCGGAATTGCATCGCCGGGGAATTCATACTGTGTGAGCAGATCGCGCACTTCCATCTCCACGAGATCGAGAAGTTCTGGATCATCGACCATGTCGACCTTGTTCAGAAATACGACAACTGAAGGCACGCCGACCTGACGAGCGAGCAAGATATGCTCACGGGTCTGAGGCATCGGGCCGTCGGCAGCGGAAACGACAAGAATCGCGCCATCCATCTGCGCCGCGCCGGTGATCATGTTCTTCACATAATCAGCGTGGCCGGGGCAATCGACGTGCGCGTAATGGCGCTTGTCGCTCTGGTACTCCACATGCGCGGTAGAAATGGTGATGCCGCGCTCTTTTTCTTCTGGCGCTGCGTCGATCGAATCGTAAGCGCGCGCCTGGGCGAAGCCCTTCTTCGCGAGGACGGTGGTGATTGCTGCGGTGAGCGTGGTCTTGCCGTGATCGACGTGACCGATTGTGCCGACGTTCACGTGCGGCTTACTGCGTTCGAATTTATCCTTAGCCATCTCGATTCTCCTTGTTTGTTACTGAACTAAACTGCGTCTTTTGGTGGTGGATTGTTTGGCCGGCCGCGAGCTCACTCTGGAGCCCACAACCGGGATTGAACCGGTGACCTCGTCCTTACCAAGGACGTGCTCTACCAACTGAGCTATGTGGGCCGCTGTTCGTCATCTCGCTGCCCGACGCGATCTCCCAACGGAGCGGCGCATCGAACCGGTTTGCCCGTCGCTAGAGAGTCAAAAGTCCCAGAGCCGCATCAAACTTCGCAATTTGAACGGCCGTGGGACCTTTTCGTTCCAGCAAAAAGCGTCGGCAAGCTAACAGCGGCGATTCGGGTGTCAAAGCAATTTCGGCCCGTTTACGTGACAGTGCGATGATCCCTTGCGACACCTCCGTTCGCCCTGCCTCGGCGAACGAAACCGTCAATGAGCAGGCGACGGCGCGGCCGCAGCGGCTGCAGGGGCCGGCGGCTTCGCAGCCGCACCAGCGCTGGTCCTCTGCTGCGCTGCTTTCAAGCGCGTCTGCGCATCAGCATCAGCGGGCTTCAGCTTCAACACCATCTCGAAGTCCGCCGCAGCTTTGTCGAAGTGCTCCGCGAGGCTTTGGGCATAACCACGCGCGCGGTAGGCCTCTGGGTCCTTGGCGTTTTTGTCGATTACTTTCGTGAGGTCGACGATCGCCTTGTCGTACTGCTTCATCCGATTGTAAACGAAGGCGCGACGCTCCAGTGCCTGCGGATCGTCCGACTTCTTAGCCAGGATCTTGGAATAATCTTCGACCGCTTTTTCGTCTTCGTTTTTCGAGAGATACGCGAAAGCGCGCGAGCGATAGATGTCGAGATCGTCGTCGTTCAGCGTGAGCGCCTTATCAAGATCTGTAATCGCAGCGTCGTATTGTTTCTGCGACAGCTTCACTTTGCCGAGACCGGTGAACCCGTCAGCCCGCTCAGGCTCCATCTCAGTGTATTTCGTAAAATCGGCCGCGGCCTGATCGAGCTTTCCGCCAGCCCGATACGCATTGGCGCGATTGAGGTAATGCTTTGCATCCTTCGGATCGGCTTTGATCGCCAATCCGAACTCTTCAGCAGCTTGATCGTACTGCTTCTTTTTCGCGAGCTCGATTCCCTTTTTCGTATGCTCGGCAGAGTCACCTTGAGCATACATCGTTGACAGCGGCGCCATGCAGCAAAGCACAAAAGTCGATAGGCCAACAACCACAGCATTCTGGTATTTCATAAATTGGTCGCGAACATTAGGAGCAGGTGCGTTAGATGCAACACGGCGACACCCACGCGCAAACTCCATTGAGATTTTAGAGGTCGGACTTCCGCGTCATCGCCATCTTCGCGATGAACACGATGATGATGAAAAGCACGATCAACGCACCAATACCGATGAAGACGTTCTTCTGCGTTAAAAGCGGAGGAACGGGCGTGGGCTTGGGAGTCGGCGTCGGCGTGGCAGCGACCGGCGCGGCGGGAGGCGGCGGCGGAGCGGCTTTTGCGCGGACGAAGTTCAACTGATC
>JALYXP010000153.1 GCA_030947045.1 Verrucomicrobiota bacterium
GCTAATCAGAAGGCCTTCTTTCCGCCAAGCTTCGCCGAATTCGTCATTCCGAGCGTAGCGCAGCGGAGTCGAGAAACCCCGGTACATGTCGTGACGTAATGCGCCGGATCCCTCGACTTCGCTCGCGATGACTGTGTCGTCCTATCGTTTTGACTCATCGCCTCGCTACGGCTACGGAGTCGCTCGACATGCGCCTGACGCACAAAATTAAGAAGCTCCTCGATCCCGATCTGCTCCGCAGCATGCGCCAGCATACCGCGCGTGTTTTCCTGACCCGGCGCCTTGTGTTTCGGATCGATCCGGAACGCATCATCGCGAGCATCGACCGCAAGAAGTTCGACGCGATTCACGATCGTCACGCAGTCCATGAGCCCGGCGACGCGCCAGAAAAGTATCTCGAGCTGCGCCGCTGGGTGGACGTGAACGTTCGCCGCATCCGCGAACTCGAGCTCGACTTCGGGTTTCGCAAACGCGTCCTCGATATCGGCTGCGGCGCCGGCTACTTCCTCTACATCTGTAAGTGGCTCGGGCACGACGTGCTTGGTCTCGACATCGACGAATCGGCGATGTTCACGCAGCTCACGAAACTGCTGCGCATCCCGCGAGTGATCTGGCGGATCGAGCGCTATGTGCCGTTACCGGATCTTGACGCGAAGTTCGATGTGATAACCGCGTACATGATCTGTTTCAACGATCATAAAACAGATCACATCTGGGGGCCGCCCGAGTGGGAATTCTTCCTCGACGATCTCGCGCAACACCTAACCACGACCGGCCGCGTTCACCTTGAGTTCAACCGCGAATTCGATGGCACGTGGTACACGCAGGAGCTTCACGATTACTTCGCGAAGCGGGGCGCCGATGTCGATCGGCACCGCGTCAGCTTCACTGCAAAGACTCTCGCGCGCGCCTGAGCTGCGTGAGCTTCTCGGCGAACTCAACTTTCCGTTGCCGATGCTCGGCCACGACGTCGGCCGGCGCCCGATCGACGAACGAGGCATTCGATAGCTTCTTGTCGGTAGCATCGAGTTCCTTCTCGAGCTTGCCGATTTCCTTGTCGAGCCGTTCGCGTTCCGCCGGTGCGTCGACATCCATTGCCGTCACCAGAAACAGCTCGCCGAGGTCCGTCGCCGCGACGGGGACGCCGGCAGATGGCGCGTAGTCGGATTCGACCGTGAGTTGTTCCGCGTTCAACAGCCGCGCGATCGTCGGCAATTCGTCCGACGACCCAGTCGCGCCGCGAAGTACAAACGTAACCTTCTTGTTCGAAGGCACACGAGCTTCAGCGCGAAGATTACGTCCAGCACGAACGGTGTTGTAGATCGCGTTGACCGTTGCTCGTGCCTGCGCGACAGCGGCAGCATCGAAGCCACTCGTAAGCGGCGGCGGCGCAAACTGAATCGAATCGTCCTCCCCCGCCGCAAACCCGAGCAGCGACCAAAGTTCCTCAGTAATATGCGGCATCAGCGGGTGCAACAATCGCAGCACGGCTGAGAGCACGTAATCCATGACCGCGAGCACTGCGTCTTTCCGTGCTGGATCTTCGGCAAAAATGTCGGTCTTCGCCGCTTCGATGAACCAATCGCAGTAATCGTTCCAGAAGAACTCGTAGAGACGCTGCACCACTTCGTTAAACCGATACTCGGCGTAAGCTGTTTCGACGGCGCCGATGAGCTCATCGAGCCGCGCGATTACCTCCAGCGCGTAAATCGAAAGTTCATACTCTTCGAGGTTGACGTCGCCGGAGCTGGCGCCATGCATCTGGCGAAACCGCGCGGCGTTCCAGAGCTTGGTCGCGAAATTCCGCCCCTCCTCGATCTGCTTTTCATCGAAGCGAATATCCTGCCCGCTAGGCGCGATCCGCATCAGGCCGAAGCGCAAGCCATCAGCGCCGTATTTCGCGATCAACTCGAGCGGGTCTGGCGAGTTGCCTAACGACTTGCTCATCTTCCGGCCGGAACGGTCCCGGATGATGCCAGTGAAGTAGACATCGCGGAACGGAATGTTGTCTTCGTCCGCGGAAGTGCGGCCCGGCTTAAACTCCAAGCCGGCAATGATCATGCGCGCGACCCAGAAGAAGATGATGTCGGGTCCGGTCACCAGCACCGAGGTCGGGTAAAACTTCGCGCGCGTTTTCGCGTCCATCGTTTCGTAAGCCCAAAGCCATGACGAAAACCAGGTGTCGAGCGTGTCGTTGTCCTGTCGCCACTCGGCTCCCGGCGACTCCAAGTGCACGCGGATCTCGCCCTCCGGTCCGTACCACGCAGGGATGCGATGACCCCACCAAACCTGCCGGCTGATACACCAGTCCTGAATGTTCGCCAGCCACTGCGCGTAAACCTTCTCCCAGTGCGCGGGAAAAAAGCGGATGAGGTGATCATTCACCGCCGCGAGCGCTTCCTCCGTCTTGGGATAGCGAAGAAACCACTGCTCGCTCAGCCGTGGCTCGATTGGCACGCCGGCGCGTTCGCTGAAGCCGACGTTATTCTCATGCGGATCTTCTTTCGCGAGCAGCCCCTGCTCGGTGAGTAACTCCGCGGCACGTTTACGCGCGGCGAAACGTTCCATCCCCTCGAGCTCGGGCACGTCAGGGCAATTGATCCGCCCATCCGCGTGCAGCACGTCGACGACTGGCAGCTTGTGCCGCTGCCCGATCTCGAAATCCACCTTGTCATGCGCGGGCGTGACCTTCAGTACACCGGTGCCGAATTCCGGGTCGATCACGTCATCGCTGATGATCGGCAGCTCGGCGCGAGAGAGTGGACGCCAGACGTTCTGCCCGACGAGATCACGATACCGTTTGTCCTTTGGATGCACGGCAAGGGCGGCATCGGCCATGATCGTTTCTGGCCGCGTTGTCGCCACCTCGATGAACCGCCCCGGCTCGTTCACCAGCTCATAGCGCACATAATAGAGGCTCCCTTTCTGCTTCGTCGGGATCACCTCTTCGTCCGACAGGGCGGTCAGCGCCGCGGGATCCCAGTTAATCATCCGCCGCCCCCGATAGATCAGCCCCTTTTCGTGCAGATCCACGAACACCTGCTGCACCGCTTTCGCGTAGTCCGGATCGAGCGTGAAGCGTTCGCGTTCCCAATCCAGCGAACAGCCGAGCCGCTTCAGTTGGTCGAAAATGATGCGTCCATGCTTCTCGCGCCATTCCCAGGTCCGCCGGATAAACTCGTCGCGACCAAGATCATGCCGCGTCAACTTCTCCGTTTTGCGCAGCGCTTTCTCGACGGCGGTCTGCGTCGCGAGTCCCGCGTGGTCGGTTCCCGGCAGCCAAAGAACTTCGAACCCCAGCATCCTTGCCCGTCGCGCGAGAATATCCTGAATCGTGTTGTTTAAGACATGACCGAGCGTCAACACGCCGGTGATGTTCGGTGGCGGTATGACGATCGAGAACGGCCGCTTCGGCGACGCCGCGTCGGCGTGGAAATCGCCACGCTCGAGCCAGCGCGCATACCACTTCGGCTCGACCGCTGCGGGGTCGTAGGTCTTGGAGAGTTCGGCCACGGGCAGCAACCATCTAGGCGGCGACGTTGAACTGCAACCTTGCGAGCGCGCAGCGTCGCGGCGAATTTCGGCGTTCGTGAAAATGCGCCACATCACCAGCATCGCAGCTCTGCTGGCGACGATCTGCGTGGCGGGCGCGGTCGAGTGGAAGGTTCTCCCTCATGCCGGACGCGATTACGTGACCTTCGCGAACGTCGCGGAGTTCTATCACTTCGGCGAGTTCAGCCAGGCGGCCCGCACGGTCTCTCTCCGGGGCGAACATCGCGGCATCCGCGCCCAAGCCGACACGAGCGAGCTCTACATCAACGGCGTCCGGTTTTTCACAAACTACCCGATCGTAACGGAGGGCACCGACAGCATGATCTCGGCGGCCGATGTCGGTAAAATCATCGAGCCGGTGTTGCGACCGAGTCGGATCCAGGGCGCGCGCAGTATCGACACCGTCGTGCTCGATCCGGGCCATGGCGGCACGGACCAGGGAACATCGAGCCGCTTCGGCATGGAGAAAGCGTGCGCGCTCGACGTCGCGATGACGGCACGCGAGCAATTGCTGCGGGCTGGCTTCAAGGTGGAAATGACGCGCAGCACAGACGTCGGCCTTTCGCTCGATGAGCGGGTCGACTTCGCGAACCGTTTCCCGAATGCTGTTCTCGTGAGCATCCACTTCAATTCCGCGAGCGGCGGTTCGGGCGTGGAGAGTTATGCGCTCGCCCCGGAAGGCGTCGCCTCGAACGCCACGCCCGGCGAGAATCACAGCTCCGCGATGGATCTCGTGCGCTACCCGGGCAACGAACAGGACCAGCAAAACATGGCACTCACCGCAGCGGTCCACGCGGCGGTTCTCTCGCGCACAGGAATGTTCGATCGCGGCGTGCGGCACGCCCGCTTCAAAGTGCTGCGGAACGCAAAAGTGCCGGCGTTATTACTCGAAGGCGGATTCCTGAGCGATGCGATCGAAGGGCCACGCATCGCGACTTCCGAATACCGCCAGCGGCTCGGCAGCGCGATCGCGCAGGGCGTGCAGGCGTACAACGCGGCGGTGAATTACCGCGCGGGAACCGCGAATACGACTTTCGCCGCAGTCCGCGCTAATCTTCCGCCGCACGCGCATTCGATCACGGAGCCGTTGAGCGCGGACCAGGCGGTCGAACCGCCCCCACCGGAGGAGCCTTCTGCTTCCATCAATGGCGGAGAATAATCCCAGCGGCGATCGGCGTCCGATCGGCGTGTTCGATTCCGGCATCGGCGGCCTCACTGTCGTGAGCGCGCTGCGCCGATTGTTGCCTAACGAATCGATCTATTACGTCGGTGACACCGCGCGCGTGCCCTACGGCGGCAAGAGTGCGACGACGGTGCAGCGTTACAGTTTAGAGATCGCGTCGCTGCTTCTTAGTGAACGCGCGAAGACGATCATCGTTGCTTGTAACACGGCCTCAGCGCTCGCGCTCGATCTCTTGGAAGAGCGACTTCCCGTGGCCGTGACCGGGGTAATCAAGCCGGGCGCAGCAGCCGCGCATGCCGCGACGCGAAACGAGCACATCGGCGTAATCGGGACGCGCGCCACGATCAAAAGCGGTGCGTACGAGCGCGCGCTGCTCGAGCTGAACCCGAATGTCCGAGTGACCGCGCGCGCTTGTCCGCTGCTCGTGCCATTGATCGAAGAAGGGCGGCTGGAGAGCGAAATAACCGATCAGGTGTTGCTCGAATATCTTCAGCCGTTGCTCGACCATGGCGTCGACACGCTGGTGCTCGGCTGCACGCATTACCCGCTGCTCCGCCCCGCGATCGCACGTCTCCTCGGCGACAGCGTCACACTCGTTGATTCCGCGGAGAACTGCGCGGAGGCAATTCGCGCGCTGCTTTCGCGAGGCAACTTGCAGGCTGATCGCGATGCGAGCGGCGACCTGCGCGTCGCCTTAACTGATCCGCCTGACACTTTCCTCAGTGTCGCGCGCGAAGCGCTGCACCTCGAAGTTGGCGAGATCGAATTGCTCCAGCTCTAGCCGGCAGCTGGCGCGATCCGGGCGCGCTCGGCCTTCGTGAGCGAGCGGAACACTAGATCGTAGGAGTCATCGATCATTCTGCTGATCTCAGCGTCGGGAACGCTGCCCGCGATGATGACGCTGTTCCAATGTTTTTTGTTCATGTGATAACCCGGCGTCACTTCGT
>JALYXP010000196.1 GCA_030947045.1 Verrucomicrobiota bacterium
TGCGCGACGAGATTATCGTAACGCCCGCCGCCGGCGATCGCGCGGAGCTTCCCGCCACGATCGAACGCTTCAAAGACAACGCCCGTGTAGTAGGCAAGGCCTCGAACGATCCGCAGATCGATGCTCGCAAATTCCGCGAGACCGCGCTGTCGTAACCCGTCCATCAAACGGTCGAGCTTTGCGCTGCGCCCGCCGCCGTCGAGCACCGCGAGCACTGCGTCGGCTAATTCGCCAAGACGCGCGGCCGTCTTCTCGCGCGGCTCGCGTTCGCTCTTATCGATGACCTCGAGCGTCTGCTGCCATTGATCTTCCGGGATGTTCTGCGCGCGCAAAAAGTCTATCCAGAATTCGCGGTCGCTGATCCGGACAACGACATCGTCTGCGGTGAATCCGAAGCTCCGTAGCACATCGATGCAAGCTGCGATCAGCTCGACATCGCCCTCCAGCGATGCCTCACCGATGATGTCGCAGTTATATTGGTAATGCTCGCGCAGCCGTCCGCGCTGCGGCCGTTCGTAGCGGAACATTTGCGGGATGCAGAACCACTTCATCGGCTTGCGAAAATCGCGCTGTGACGCGGCGACGATTCGGGCCAATGTCGGCGTCATTTCGGGCCGCAGGGCGACTTCGCGGCCGCCTTGGTCGGTGAAGGCATAGAGCTGTTTTGCGATCTCGGGGCCCGATTTTTTCTTGAACAGCTCGAGCTCTTCAAGCACCGGCCCGTCATATTCGACAAACCCGTAGCGCCGCGAAACTTCGCGCCATTTTGCGAAGATATAACTGCGCACGGCACAGTCAGCCGGCAGGAAATCACGAAACCCGGGTAACGCTTGCATCGGTCGTGGCGTCAAGGTTGCCGGTCATCTCGGCTGCAATGCAGCCGCGCGGACGGGAAGGCACGAAGAGTGGATGTTAATTGAATAACCTCCGGCCCGGAACAGTCGGATAGCAGCACAACGGGGAACATCCGTTTAACCAAACAAAAGGAAAACATGAAACAGAATACACTTATCAAAATGTTGGCAGTCGGCGCAGTGAGCGCAGTGGCGTTGAGCACGTCGTTCGCTCAGACGGCGACCGTCAAGGAAACCACCACAACGGGTGGCACAACCGGCGTTAGCGCAACCACGACTACCGGCGGCACAACTGGCGTGAGCGCGAGCACAACGACGAGCACGAGCGCTCTCGACGGCACCGGCACAATCACGACCTACACACCAGGTCAGGATTACATGATGCTGAACGCCGGTGGCTCACCGACGAAGTACTACTACACGAAGAGCACGACGGTTGTGGACCCGACGGGCGCGACTGTTGATATGTCGCTGCTCCGACCCGACATGCCGGTGAAATACACCTACGTGAAGGAAGGCGATCGCATGGTTGTTTCGAAGATCATCGTGCAGAAGCCAGTGGCTGAAATCACGAAAGAGACGACGACCACCACGACGACGACCCACAAGTAATCGTTCGTTAGTTTAAAAACTCTGACGCCCGCGGAACGTGTTTCCGCGGGCGTTTTGTTTTATTCGCCTCACGCACCGGCCCGTCATCCCGAGCGAAGCAGAGCGGAGTCGAGGGACCCCGTAGAGATGCGTGCGACGCCGCTGGTTTATCTGCGGGATCCCTCGACTTCGCTCGGGACGACGCACGGGCTAATCCCCGTAGCCGTGCGGGAATTTCTGGTGCCACTTCCACGCGCTCTCGACGATCGCATCGAGCTGCTGGAAACGGGGTTTCCAACCGAGCTCCGCTTTGATTTTCGCCGAAGCGGCGATCAGCCGAGGCGGATCGCCTGCGCGCCGTGGCTGCTCGATCACTGGAATCTTGTGGCCGGTAATGCGACGGCAGGTGTCGATGACCTCGCGGACGCTGGAACCACCGCCGGTCCCGATGTTGTAGAACTCACTACGCGGCGCGTTCAATGCGAGCAGATGTGCGTGCGACAGATCAATAATGTGGATGTAGTCACGGATGCAGGTGCCGTCCGGCGTGTCGTAATCGGTGCCGAAAATCTGGACGTTTTCTTTTTGTCCAAGCGCTACTTTCAACACCAGCGGGATAAGATGCGTCTCAACGCGATGGTCTTCGCCGAATTTCTCTGATGCGCCCGCCGCATTGAAGTAGCGCAGGGCGACAAACCGCAGCCCGTGGATCTCGCTGTACCAGTGGAGAATTCGCTCAAACGCCAGCTTCGACTCGCCGTAAGGATTAATCGGATGCTGCGGCAATGTTTCGTCGATCGGGATCCGCTCAGGCGGGCCGAAAGTCGCGCAGGTGGATGAAAAAACGAGACGCTTTACCCCAGCGTCAACCATCGCGTCGAGGAGGTTCAAGCCGTTCGCGACGTTATTCCGAAAATACTTCGAGGGGTTCGTCATCGACTCACCCACCAGCGCGCTCGCCGCGAATTGCATCACCGCATCTGGCTTAAACTTCGCCAGCGCGGCATCGATCTGTTCGCGCTCACTGAGGTCGCCTTCGATCAGTTCGGCGCGCTCATCGACGGCACGGCGGTGGCCTTCTGTGAGGTTATCGAACACCGCGACCGTGTGTCCTTCATCGAGCAGCAGCTCAGTGCATATACTGCCGATGTAACCAGCGCCGCCGACGACGAGAATTTTCACGCGGCAAGGTGGACGCGCCCCCCTCGCGCGGTCAAAAGAAACTGCGGGGGACTACAGTTTCCGCTGCTTGCTCTCGAGACTCGCGATCATGCGTTTCGCGAGTCGCGTGTTCTTCCGCGGTTGCAGCACGTGCAGGCTTTCCTGTTCAGAACCCCAGGCCAGGATTTCTATCTGGACGTGTCGCACGCCCCAGCGATGCATCACCGCGCGCGACGGCGTGTAAAGGTCGATCGTGTTCGTGCCGACGAGCGCTCCGCCATAATCGTCGATCATATATTCATCCTTCGTCCCGATGATCCGGAAATGAGTGCCGAGTGGGTAGCGCGACCAATCGGAGGCCGCGCTTTTGATTCCAGCGGAAGCAAGCCGACGCCCGACGGCGTTTCTTCCCCCGCTCCCTTCATCGTGCGTGTAAGCCGTCGTGCGGACGGTCCGCACATTCCCGCCCCGCGGCACGCCGGTAATCGCTTTTGGCACTTCTGCGCAGCCGATCAGGACGGCGGTTAGAAATGCTATAACGGTAAGTCTTACAAAGGTGCCCATTTGCGAAAGCGCGTCACATACCGATTGAAGCCGGAGCTGGCAAGCCATAATTTCCAGCGCCTCACCTATGCCGGTTTCAACTTCTGCCACCACTCGTATTGCCGACAACGTGTGGCTCGACGGCCGCCTCGCTCTGTTTCACGAAGAACAACGCTGGCTCGCCGTGGCTGACCTACACTTTGGCTACGAAATTAGCCAGCGCGCCGCCGGCCGGATGATGCCGCTTTGGGGAATGAATTCGATTGAAGAACGGCTTCGCAACCTGATCAACGACTACGCACCGTCGCAGTTGGTGATCGTAGGCGATCTAGTACACGACAAGGCAGCTGGCGCCGAAGCCGCCACGCTCATTGCCCGTCTCGCGCAGCTCGCCGAGGTGATCGTTCTGGCGGGGAATCACGACCGTCAACTTGCGGGCAAGATTCAAATGCAGCTGTCGTGGCAGAGCGACGGTTTTTTGTTTCACCACGGCCATTGCCAGACCGATGGTGCAGGACAAATCCAAATCATTGGTCACCACCATCCGGCCGGCACGATTCGCGATGGCGCTGGACTACGTCTGAAACTTCCGGCGTTCGTCCAACAAGGGAACTGCTGGATCCTGCCCGCGTTTTCGCCATGGGCCGCGGGCGCGGCATGGGAGGCGGATCCCGAAAGCCGGATTTGGCTTTGCACGCCGACTCGCATTCTGCGCCTACCTGACGTCGTAGCCGAAGCGACGGTCTAGCTGACGACCACGTTGACCAGCTTTTTCGGGACGATGACGATCTTCCGGATGGTCTTCCCTGCGATGTGCTCCTGAATTTTCGCGCTCGCCATCGCAGCCGCTTCGATCTCGGCTTCCGTCGCAGTTAATGCCACGACGATTTTGTCGCGCAGCTTCCCGTTTACCTGCACGACGATCTCGACATCGTCCTCGATCAACAACTGCGGATCATAGCTCGGCCAGGATTGCGCTGTGATGTCGGCTGCGTTTTCAAACCTGCTGCCGAGCGTCTCCCAAAGCTCAGAGGTTAAATGCGGTGCGAACGGATTCAGCAGCACGAGCAACGTGCGGACCGCGGAAAGCGATCGCACCGGCGCATTGGTGAGCGAATTCACCAGGATCATCATCTGTGAGATCGCGGTGTTGAACGACAATGTCTCGATGTCTTCGCCGACTTTTTTGATGGTCGCGTGCAGCACCTTTAGCTGCGGCTTTTCTGCCGGCGCATCGACGACCGCGGCGGAGAGCTCCCACTCGCCAGCCTGATTCTCCCCCATGACTAAGCGCCAGACGCGCGCCAAGAAACGCGACACGCCTTCGACACCTTTCATGCTCCACGGCTTCATCTGCTCAAGCGGGCCCATGAACATCTCGTAACAGCGGAACGCATCGGCACCGTATTCGTCGATCACGTCGTCAGGGTTCACGACGTTGCCGCGACTCTTCGACATTTTTTGGCCATCTTCGCCGAGAATGATGCCCTGGTTAACCAGGCGTTGGAATGGCTCGGGCGTTGTGAGGTGGCCAAGATCGAAAAGCACCTTGTGCCAGAAACGCGAGTAGAGCAGGTGCAGCACGGCATGCTCAGTGCCGCCAACATAGAGGTCAATTCCGCCGGGTTGGCGCGCCTGCCCGGCCGTTTCCGCACCGCCCATCCAGTAACTCTCGGCCTCCCTCCCCACGAAGCGCGCATCGTTCGCAGGATCACAGAAGCGCAGGTAATACCAACACGACCCGGCCCACTGCGGCATCGTATTTGTCTCCCGCGTCGCCGCGTCAGAGTAACGCACCCAATCGCGCGCTTTCGCCAACGGTGGTTCGCCGGTTCCAGTCGGCTTGAAGTCATCCAGCGGTGGCGGCTCGAGCGGCAGTTCCGATTCCGGCAACGCCTCATGTCGACCTTCCCGCCACACAATCGGAAACGGTTCGCCCCAGTAACGTTGCCGCGAGAAAAGCCAATCCCGCAGCTTGTAATTGATTGTCTGCCGGCCGAGTCCGCGCTCCTCCAGCCAATCCGTGATCTTCTGCTTCGCGGCCGCTGTTGGCAGACCTTCGAGCAAAGGCGAATGGACAGCGAAGCCTTCGCCCGTCGTGCAAACCAACGGCGACATGCTGCACGGCACTTCACCCGCTTCATGCGATCGCGGCTCTTCCGCGACCACTTCGCGAATCGGCAGCTGGTATTTTTGCGCGAACTCGAAATCGCGTTCGTCGTGCGCCGGCACAGCCATGATCGCTCCAGTGCCGTAACTCATCAGCACGTAGTCGGCGATCCAGATCGGAATTCGCTCCTGGTTCACCGGATTTAACGCGAACGCACCAGTCGCAACACCGGACTTATCTTTAGCCAGTTCCGTCCGCTCGAGATCGGACTTCGACGCTACCGACGCGCGGTAATCCTCCACCGCAGCGCGTTGTTCATCAGTCGTGATTGCATCGACCAACGGATTCTCCGGCGAGAGCACCATGTAGGTGGCGCCGTAAAGGGTGTCAGGCCGTGTCGTGAACACGCGAATGCCACTGCCCGCGACACCCTCGATCGCGAATTCCACTTCCGCGCCTTCGCTGCGTCCGATCCAATTCCGTTGCAGTGCCTTGATAGAGTCCGGCCAGTCGAGGCCGTCTAATTCATCGATCAACCGCTCCGCAAACGCGGTGATCCGCAGCATCCACTGTCGCATCGGCCGCCGCACCACTGGAAACCCGCCGACCTCGCTTTTGCCGTCGATCACCTCCTCGTTCGCGAGAACGGTTCCCAGCTCCGCGCACCAGTTCACCGGCACCTCGGCGACGTAAGCCAGCCGCACGCTATCAGGGTCCGCCTCGCGATAACTCGAGATCGGCTCCGCACGCTGCGTCTCCGGGTTCAGCCAGGAATTGTAGATCTGGAGGAAGATCCACTGCGTCCAACGGAAGTAGCGCGGGTCGGTCGTGTTGACCTCACGATCCCAATCGTAAGAGAACCCGATCCTCTTCAGCTGGCTCTTGAATTTCGCAACGTTCTCGCGGGTCGTCACCGCAGGATGCTGTCCGGTTTTGATCGCGTATTGCTCGGCGGGTAGCCCGAACGCGTCCCAGCCCATCGGGTGCAGGACGTTAAAGCCGCGCATGCGCTTGTAGCGCGCGACGATGTCAGTCGCGGTGTAGCCTTCCGGGT
>JALYXP010000218.1 GCA_030947045.1 Verrucomicrobiota bacterium
GCTCGAACCCAGCGGTCTTCATGATCCAGGTGAGTAATGCCGTCGTTGTCGTCTTTCCGTGCGTGCCGCTGACGACAAGATTATGTCGCCCGCGCAAGAACTCGTTCCGCAGGACTTCCGGGAGTGAGAGGTAATAAAGCTTGCGGTTCAGAACGGCTTCCACTTCGGGATTGCCGCGCGTCATCGCGTTGCCGATCACGACGACATCGGTGTCGTCCGGGATGTTTTCGGCGCGGAAGCCGGAGTTCAGCGCGACGCCGCGGCTTTCGAGAAATGTCGACATCGGCGGGTAGACGTTGTCGTCCGAGCCGGTGACGGTGCAGCCGCGCTCGCGCAACGCCGCCGCGACGGCGCCCATTGCGGTCCCGCAGATGCCGAGAAAATGGAAGCTGCGCGTCTTGCCGGTCACGCGGATTTCTTTAAACGCGGTGTACGCGTTTGGCTATCGGCAATGGTGCTGTGGCGCGCGAATTTTCGGTGGCGTTATGTCGCTCGGTTGGACGTAAGCGCTCCAGAATCATCGAGACGTGATGAGCGTGTCATCCCGAGCCGCCTTCAGGACGGCAAAGGGATCTCCCACTCGTGTCTGCACGGTGCAAATCGTCCTAAACCGGAGCGCGCGCGCTGGTGCTGCGATCAAGCGGCGACGGAGACGAGGAGCGTCCATTCCATGAGTGCGATCCCTCGACCGTCCTGACAGCGGCTCGGGATGACGGCGCCGCGGCAATTGTTCTCGGTGGATATTACCCCGCCAATTCGAGCGCGGTAACGGCTACTTCTTCGTGAAGACTTCGGCTGCGGTCCAATGCTCATCCGGCGGTTCCTCTTCGTAATGCGCCGCTCGCTCGAGATACATCTTCGCGAGAAAGTCGTTTGGTCGCATCGACAGGAACTGCGTGAAGAGCTGCTTCGCCTCTGCGAATTGCCGGTTCCGAAACGCGCGGAATCCTTCCTCGTAGATCTCCAGCGCACGAAGAAATTCCGGATCCAACGGTTCGTCACGTGCCCCGATCAGAGTGGTGATCTCGACCGCCTCGCTTTTATTTTTGACCTGCACGCGCGCGACGCTCCGCAGATGAAAGGCATCCCGGATCAGTTCGCTGGCTGTCGGGCCGACAAGAATATCGACCGCATAGGTGCGGGTCAGAGCTTCGAGGCGCGATGCAAGGTTCACCGCATCGCCGATTACGGTCGGATCGAGTCGCTCGTATTCGCCGGACGATCCGATGTTGCCGATCAACACGTCGCCCTGATTGATCCCGATGCCGATGGCGAGCGGCACCGAGCCGTCGCGATGCCATCTTTCGTTTAACGCCACGAGTTCGCGCCGCATTCCGAGCGCTGTGCGCGCGGCGAGTTTTGCATCTTCCGCGACGCCACGACTGCTGACATTTCCCCAAACCGCCATGACCGCGTCGCCGATGAATTTATCGAGCGTGCCGCCGTTCTGGAACACGACACCGACCATGCGGGTGAGGTATTCGTTTAACTGCGTGACGAGCTGAACGGGATCAGCTCGCTCGGTCAGCGCGGTGAATCCGACGATGTCCGAGAAGAGCATCGTGGCCGGCTGACGGACCCCGCGCATCGAGTTGTAATAGCTCGCCGGGTTGTCGAGAATTTCCTTCACCAGGTTACGCGAGACGTAGCGCTCCAGGGTGCGGCGTGTGCGGAGCTTCTCGATCCGCTCGCGCATGAAGTCGTAGCCTAACGAGAAGAGCGCGCTGATGTTAAACGCCCCCAGCACCGGCAGCGTGAGCAGGTAAACGCCACGCGCGCTTTGTAGAAAAAGCGCAGCGCCGAGATAGCCGCCGGTCGCCAGGACCTGCAGTAGCATGACACCAAGGGGATTCCGGACGGACGCGACCAGAAGCCAGGCGACCGAACCCGCGGCGAGGAGGAGCGCGAGGTTTGTCGCCCTTGAGGTCTCGCTCAGGAACTCTCCATCCAGCGCCGCCGCCAGCGCGTGAAAGTGAAGCAGCGGGCCTGAAGTGTTATCGCTGATCGGCGTCGGATGAACATCGTGATCGACCGCGGAGGAAGAGCCGACCAGGACGATCTTGTCTTTAAAAAAACTGCCACCGCCGTAGTTCCGCTCCCAAATCGCCGGCACGAAAACTTCGAAGAACGAGCGCGGCGCATAGGCATGGTCCGGGCCGAATCGAATCATCCGGCTCGCGCCGTCCGGCGGAATGCGATCGTCGCGGCCGAGTTTCCGCAAGGCCCGCGAATCGAACGACTCGAGCTGGGTATCCCATGGTCCGGCAACACCGGGATCGTCTCCCTGGCTCAGCCGCACCAGCTGCGCATCGCTGACGGTGTAGTTAAATTTGCGAATCCGGCCATCGCCGTCCGGCCAGAAATTAATGTAGCCGACGCGGTCGTCGGCGAGCTGGTCCGGTATGAGCGTGCGATTTGGCGGGACGATCGTGATCTCGGGACTGCCGGTGTTGGCATCTCGGCCAGTCGCGATGTTCGCGCCGATCACGACGCGATCTCGATGCCGCTCCAGCGCAGCCGCGAACTGTTCGTCACCCGGCCGATCGCGGTCGAACATCACGTCGAAGATGATCAGGCGCGCGCCCGCAGCGCATAGGCGTTCCACCAGCGCCGCATGAACATCGCGGGACCAGGGGTAGCCATTCCGCATCGCCTGCAGGACAGGGGAACTCGCCACCTCTTCCTCGCTGACCTGGTCGAGCTTCTTCGACGGCTCGTCGATCCCGAGGAACACAAATTCCGGGTGGATCGCAGTGCGGCGGGCCTTGCGCGCGAGCGCGTCGCGAAAAGTGATCTCGTTCGCCCAGACGCTGTCCGCGAAGGGCAGATTCCGGAACATCGCGGCCGCGATAATCACCCCGGTGCAAACCGCGCAGATGAGCGCAAGGGCGATCAGACGATGGCGGGCGAACCAAAGCACGCGCGGATGTTATTGGCGGCTTTGCGAGCGGCCAATGTGAAAATTCGCCGCGCCTGGCGCGCCGGCTGGGCTGCCGATAGGTCGCCGCAGCGTACGCGTCATCCCGAGCCGCCGCAGGACGGTCGAGGGATCTCCCACACGTGCATGCAATGTGCGCGCTTCGAGATGTAAAGCGCGCTGAGCCGGTGCTCCGATCGTGCACCTTCCGGCGGGAGAAAACGTCTTTTCCATTTGTGAGATCCCTCGACCGTCCTGCGGCGGCTCGGGATGACAGGCTCAGGAGCGCGTCGGGGGCACCCGCGATGCGGACAATCGAAAACCATTTGTCATTCCCCCCAGCCCCTCTATTTTCCCGACCCGGCGCAACAGTGCGTCGAGCGATCTGCCCACCTGGTTCTGCTCTGCGGAACCTCCTCAGCGACTGAGGTCGGGTAGATCATTTAACTATAGAACAAGTCGCTGAACGAGGAGTCCGCCCCGGCGGATAAAACAACATGCCAAGAGCAACTAACGCCCCGGCCAGCCGGGAGCGTCGCAAACGCGTCGTCGATCGTGCCCGCGGATTCCGCGGTCGCCGTTCCAAACTTTTCCGTTACGCGAAGGACGCGACGATGAAGGCCAAGTATTGGGCCTATCGCGATCGCAAAACGCGCAAACGCACTTTCCGTTATCTCTGGATCCAGCGGCTCAACGCTGCGGTCCGCGCGCAAGGGATCACCTACAGCCGTTTCGCCGAGGGCCTGAAAGCCGCGAACATCGGTCTCGATCGCAAGATCCTTTCTGACATGGCCATCACGGATGCTGTGTCGTTCACCGCGATCGTCGGGCAGGTGAAAACCGCGCTCGAGAACAAAAAGAAGAACGCGAAGAAAGAAGCGGCGTAAGTCGCTTCCCTTCCCGATGACGCGGCCGCGCGAAGCGGTACGTCTGTTTTCTGATGAGCCATCCGCTGGAAGAACTCCGCGCATCGGCGCTGCGCGACATTGCCGCAGCGCAGGACGAGCAGGCGCTGGAAGCTGCCCGCATCGGTTATCTCGGACGCACCGGCAGCATCTCGGCGTGGAGCGATCAAATGCGGTCGCTCTCGAAAGAGGAGAAGCCGATTGTAGGTAAACTGCTGAACGAGGTGCGGAACGCTGTTACCGGTGCGATCGCCGTGGCGGCCGAAAACCTGCGCGCTGCAAAAGAGACAGCTGCGTTATCGAACATCGACATCTCACTGCCCGGAACGCCGGCGGAAATCGGCGCGTTGCATCCCCTTACCCAGATGCTCGATCGCTCGATTGCGATCTTCCGCCGGATGGGTTTCGCGCTCGCCGAAGGGCCGGACGTCGAGACGGAATGGTATTGCTTCGATGCCCTCAACACCGCAGCCGACCATCCGGCCCGGAACGAGCAAGACACTTTCTATTTACCGGACGGGCGACTGCTTCGGACGCACACGTCTACTGTCCAAATCCGCACGATGCTGTCGGCGCCGCCGCCAATCCGTGTGATCGCGCCGGGCTCCGCCTATCGGCGCGATGAAGTGGATGCGACGCATAGCGCGCAGTTCCACCAGATCGAGGGCCTTTACGTCGATGAGAACGTCACCGTCGCGGATCTAAAAGGCACGCTGGAATTCTTCCTGCGCGAGTTGTTAGGCAGCGAAACCGAAATTCGTTTTCGCCCACACTACTTCCCTTTCACGGAGCCGAGCTTCGAGATTGACGTGAAATCAAAAGGGCTCAAACGGGGCGAGAAATGGCTGGAGCTCGCGGGCTGCGGGATGGTGCACCCTGCCGTGTACGAACAAGTGAACGCCGCGCGCTGCGACGATGCTTACGACCCGGAGAAATACTCCGGCTTCGCGTTCGGCCTCGGGATGGATCGGCTCGCGATGATCCTATTCGACATTCCCGATATCCGCCTGTTCGTGCAGAACGATCTGCGTTTCCTGAGGCAATTCGCGTGAGATTTTCGCTGAACTGGCTGCGCGAGTTCGTCGACCTTCCAGCGAGCGTGGATGAGCTCGCAGACCTGCTGACTTTTGCCGGCGTCGAGATCGAAGGAATCGAGCACCGCGGTGCTGATATTCCGAACGTCGTCATCGGGTTGATCAACTCCTTCGGGCAACATCCAAACGCCGATCGCCTCAGTCTGTGCGACGTCGATGATGGGACGAATCACCATCGGCAGATCGTCTGCGGCGCGAAGAACTTCAAGGCTGGCGACAAGGTGCCGGTGGCGCTGCCGGGCGCGGATCTGCCGAACGGCGTGCACATCAAAGTCAGCAAACTACGCGGGATCGAATCGCAGGGAATGCTCTGCAGCCCTAACGAGTTGAAGCTGTCGGATGAAGGCGGCGGGCTTTTGATCCTTCCCGCTGATGCGGAAGTCGGTGCACCGCTGGCGACATTGTATCCGGCGGACACCATCTTTGATGTCGAGATTACGCCGAATCGCGCGGATTTGCTGAGCCACTTCGGATTGGCACGTGAGATCGCGGCATTGCGCGGCAGCGCGTTAAAGGCGCCGAGGATTATCGCTGATGCATGCATTTCCAGTGAAGCGGTGCAGGTAACCGCCACGCTTGAATGCCCCTTTTATTCTGCGCGGCGGGTTGAGAATGTGACAGTCGGACCCAGCCCGGCATGGCTGCGCGCAAAGATCGAATCGGTCGGGCTGCGCTCGATCAACAACATCGTCGACATCACGAACTTCGTGATGCTTGAGCTCGGCCAGCCGCTACATGCGTTTGACGCGGACAAGCTGCACGGCGGCATCAACGTTCGCCTCGCGCGCGCTGACGAGAAATTCGTCGCGCTTGATGGCAAAGAATACACGCTGAGTGAGCGCGACTTGATGATTGCCGACGTGCAACGCGCCGTCGCGATCGGCGGTGTGATGGGCGGCGAAGATAGCGGCGTGACGGAGTCAACGCGCAACGTCTTGCTCGAAGCGGCGTATTTCCTGCCATCGAGCATCCGTCGCACGGCTCGCACCCTGAACCTGCTGAGCGACGCGAGCTACCGTTTTGAGCGTGGCGTTGATCCGGCGATGACGCTGCGCGCCTCGGCTCGCGCCGTGCGGCTGATGCAAGAACTCGCAGGCGGCCAGCCGGCGCCGGAGACTTTCTGCGCGGGTGAACCGCCGGTGCATTCGCGCGAGATCACGTTCCGGCGTGAGCGATGCGATCGGCTGCTCGGAGTCCGGATCGCGTCGCAGCGGATCGAGGGGATTCTGCAAGGCTTCGGGTTGGAAAACAGCGGCGGAGATTCGTGGAGAACGCCGAGCCACCGGCCGGATTTGCAGCGGGAAGTTGATCTCATCGAGGAGATCGTGCGCGCCTACGGGATCGACAAAATCCCGTCGAGCACGCGGAGCCGGTTCACGCCGCAGAGCGACGCGGATCGCATTGCAGACTCGTTAGGCGCGCTGCGGCAACGGCTCGTCGCGCGCGGTTTGTTCGAAGCGCGCACTTCGGCGCTTATCCCCCGCGCGACCGCGCTGCAGGACGGCGCGGTCGTGCTCCGGAATCCACTGAGCGAAGAGCATGTTGCGTTGCGGCCGAGCGTCGTGCGGGGGCTTCTCGAGGTGCTCGCGCGCAACGTGAATATGGGCGCGACGAGCGTCCGCCTCTTTGAACTCGGCAACATTTTCACCGCGCCCGAGGCGGGGGAGAAACGGGCATTGGGCTTGGTGCTGTCGGGCAATGCGTCGAGCGGACCACACTGGCAAGTTGGCGAAAAACGACGGCTCGACTTCTTCGATCTGAAAGGCGCGATCATGGCGCTGCGAATTCCAGATTTGCAATTCCGCCGCACAGAAAATGCGGGGTTAGGCCTTGCCGCGGAAATCCTGAGTGGAGAAAACGTCATCGGTTTAGCGGGCCAGCTGAGCGCCGCGCGCGCTGCGGACCTCGGCCTAACCGCGCCCATCTTCGTCGCCCAGATCGTTCTCGATTTCCTTGCCGCGGCTACGAGGAACGCACCTCGGTTCGCCGAGATCGACAGATTCCCGGCGGTCACGCGCGACATCGCGATGATCGTCCCAGAAACAGTGAGCTACGCAGACGCGATGTCGGTTATTTCGAAGTTGAACGAGCCGCTGCTGGCCGACGTTCAGCTGTTCGATTTGTTTTCGGGGAAAGAGGGTTCCTCCGTCGAAATTGGGAAAAAATCCCTGGCTTACACGTTGACTTATCGCGACCGAAATCGGACACTCACGAACGACGAAGTGACCGTGGTTCACGATCGGATCCGCGATCGGCTCAAGGGTGAGCTGGGAGCTGAACTACGGGAATAGTTCTTTCAAATTTGCGGTCGCAAGATCGCCCAAATTTTACCCTGCGATGTACGAGATTACAGGTGTGATGCCCGGACCGATGTTTCATAACCAGGGGGCTTGTTCGCTCCGAGATGATGACATGCCTTAATTGGAAGTCAGACGCTCCTGCGATGGTCACCCGCCCGTTACCGAAAGGGAACGGGATATCCTCCTAAACGGCACCAGCGGGGTAAAAAACTTCAACCAACGCCCGGATCAGAAATGGTCCGGGCGTTTTTGTTTTCGTGGCAGCCGATAGCTCTTTCGCTCTTCCCTCTCTGCTGCTAACCGTCTCGCGTGCGCGCGATTCTCGCTCTGGAAGACGGCCGGGTGTTTGAGGGTGAGTCGTTTGGAGCAGCGGCCACGAGCGTCGGCGAGATCTGTTTCAATACCTCGATGACCGGCTATCAGGAGGTGCTGACCGATCCTTCCTATCGCGGCCAGATCGTCGCGATGACTTATCCGCACATCGGCAACTACGGCACGAACGCGCTCGACCAGGAAAGCGCGGAGCCACACGTGCGCGGGTTCGTCGTGGAAGAGCTGACGGAAATTCCGAGCAGCTGGCGCTCCGAGGTATCGCTCGGTGATTATCTGAAGCGCTGGAATATTCCGGGCGTGCAGGGAATCGACACGCGAGCGCTAACGCGGCATCTGCGCGAACGCGGCGCGATGAAGGCTTGCCTAACGAGCAAACTCGATGAGCGACAAGCAATCGACGCAGCTCTGCGCGGCAACGGCGTTGTCGGGATGGATTACGTGAAAGAGGTCACCGCAAAGGCGGCTTTCCGTTGGGATGCGCAGGATCGCGCCAGCGGCATTTGGTCGGTCGCGCAAGGGACGGCGGATGAGGTAATTCACCAGCCGCTGCCGCCAGTCCGGCACGAGATTATCGCCTATGACTATGGAATGAAGGAGAACATCCTGCGGCGGCTGCGGCAGGCGGGGTTCGGAATCACGGTGGTGCCGGCGAACACGCCAGCCGACGATGTTCTCGCGCTGAATCCAGACGGCGTTTTTCTCTCAAACGGGCCGGGTGATCCGAGCGCGCTCGATTACGCGCACGAGGCGGTGAATGGCCTCATGGGCAAGACGCCGATCTTCGGGATCTGCCTCGGCCATCAGGTGCTCGGCTATGCGTTTGGCGGGCGCACTTTCAAGCTGAAGTTCGGACATCGCGGCGGCAATCAGCCGGTGAAAGATCTCACTACTGGAAAGGTCGCGATCACCTCGCAGAATCACGGATTCGCGGTCGATGCAGAATCACTGCCGCCCGAAGTCGAAGTGACGCACATCAATCTCAACGACGGCACGGTCGAGGGAATGCGCCATCGCGAGCTGCCGGTTTTCAGCGTGCAATATCATCCCGAAGCCGCGCCCGGTCCGCACGATGCTGGCTATTTCTTTAGCGAGTTCGCTAAGATGATCGAGCGCGACAAAGCAGCGAAGTCGTAACTCTTCAGCGCGTGCGCATCCGCAACGCAACGACCTCCTGCAGCATGTGCAGGCTGTCGTGCAGCATGTGGACCTTGCTGCCTTCGTGGTGATTCCAGCGCACCGGAATTTCGCGCATTCGCAGGTGCGCGCGATGCGCGAGGTAGAGCAGCTCGACATCGAATCCGAAACCGTCGCTGCGCGCTGCATCGAGAAGCGGACGCAGAGCTGAAAGGCGAAAAGCTTTGAATCCGCACTGCGTGTCCCAAAAAGGGAGGCCGGTCCCGATGCGCACCGCGAGGTTGAAAATGCGGCCAGCTTGTTCGCGATGCCACTCCTGCCGGTGACCGATCAGCCGGCGATCCAAGGCCCGCGATCCAAACGCAATGTCTAGTTCACCGGCAAAGATTGGCTCCAGGAGCTTCGGTAATTCTTCGATCGGCGTGGAGAGATCCGCGTCGGAGAAAAGCGCGACTTCCCGGTTCGCCGCCATCAACCCAGTGCGGACCGCGGCGCCCTTGCCAGCATTCGGGGAGCGCCCGATGAGGCGCGTCTCTACACCATTCGCGGTTGAAAAAGCTTCGCGCACTACCGCGCGCGTCGCATCCGTCGATCCATCGTCGACGACGATGATCTCACTCTCTGAGCTCTCGACGCGTAGATAATTAATCGCCTCGCGGAGCGTAGACGCGACTCGATCGGCTTCGTTGTAGGCCGGGATA
>JALYXP010000219.1 GCA_030947045.1 Verrucomicrobiota bacterium
TTGCGATGAGCGGTTTTCCGAACTCCGCGGCCGCACGAATTGCCGGACGGTTCGGATCGAACAAGCCGCGATGAAAATGACAGAGCTCGATCGCATCGAAGCAATCAATTTCGCGCCGCAGAATCGCGCCGCCCATCGAACCACCGGTTACGTAAAACGGATGCGGCACGATTGTGTAGAGCGACTCGCCGCGCCTCGCGCGGAGCTGCCGCAGATCATCGAAGCTCCCGATCCCAGCGACTTCGCGCGCGTCCACATTCAGCAAAATCACATCCGCGCCACGGATTCGCACCTCCGCCGCGGGAATCAGCAGAATGCCCATGCTCGTGGCGTCCGCGAACACTTCGGCCCGATCGAAAACCGCATCGTGTAAGGTGATCGCGAGCACGTGAAACCCGAGCTCCTTCGCCCGCTCGAGCAGTTGATGCGCAGAGTAATCGAGCGCGTCGAGCGGGTCGTCGAGCGTATGGATGTGCAAATCCAGCTTGATCCAATCAATCGCAGGATCGGTTTCCTCGCGCGGAAGAGCGGCGTGCAAACAGGAACTTCCGTGGCGCTCCTTTGACCTCAACTCCTTTCACCGCGCGCAGCCAAACAGCACTTGCGGCTGCGTCAGGGATGCGGGAAGATTTTGCCCGCGCACGCGCGCACCCTGCTCGGGTGGTGAAATGGCAGACACGTACGTTTGAGGGGCGTATGCCGCAAGGCATGGGGGTTCAAGTCCCCCCCCGAGCACTTCTTCGCTGCTCGTTCCATCGCTGAAATTCTTCATGAAACCCGCGCCTCTTAAGCCGAAGGCGGTCTGGTTGAACCGGACGGTTCTTGGGATCGGCCTCGCCTCATTGTTTAGCGATTGGTCGCACGAGATCGCTACCGCTGCGCTTCCGGCGTTCCTCGGCAGCCTCGGTGTGGCCGCTGCCTGGCTGGGCATCATCGAAGGTGTCTCTGATGGCCTCGCGAGCTTCGCGAAGATGGCTTCCGGCTACTACACCGATGGTCTGCGCCGGCGTAAACCGATTGCCGTCGTCGGGTATGTGGTCACCGCGCTCGGCACGGCGTCGTTCGCCTTCGCGACAAACGCCTGGCACGTCTTACTCGCGCGCTCCATGGCATGGCTCGGGCGTGGCGTGCGAACACCGGTGCGAAAGGCATTGCTGGCTGGCTCGGTGCCTCGCTCCGCGTACGGCCGCGCCTTCGGATTAGAACGCGCGATGGACACAGTTGGAGCGATCGTGGGGCCGCTCAGCGCGCTGCTACTCTTGCAGGCGAGTCAGCACAATTACCGTGCGCTTTTTGCGTGGACGTTGATCCCGGGAATGCTTGCCGCAGCCGTTATTGCGCTGCTGGTGAAAGAGCAAACGCGCGCGCCCGTCGCGCATGTCTCCTTCGGCGAACGGCTCCGCGCTATGCCGAAAGCATACCGGCGGTTCCTTGCCGGCGTCGCGCTTTTCGGCGCGGGTGATTTCGCGCACAGCATGCTGATTTTGCTCGCCACCCAAAAACTCGCGCCGTCGTTAGGCTTCCCGCGCGCCGCCAGCATCGGGGTTGTTCTCTACATCGTGCATAACGTCTGCTACGCCGGTTTTTCCCTCGTGGCCGGCGCGCTCGCCGACCGAGTGCCAAAGAATCTGCTCCTCGCCATCGGCTATGCCCTCGCTGGCGTCATGACAATTGGCATCATCATTCTACCGGCGACGATCCTGACCATGGCGGCGATCTTTGTCGTGGGCGGAATTTACATCGCGATCGAGGAGACACTCGAAGACTCGCTTTGCGCGGAACTTGTCGACGAGAGCCACCACGGCATGGCCTTCGGTGTGCTCGCGACGGTAAATGGCGTCGGCGATTTGATCTCGAGCATTGTCGTCGGACTTCTTTGGACCGCCTTCGGAACGCAGGTGGCGTTCAGCTACAGTGCATTGCTGTTCTTCGCAGGCGCAATCCTCGTAGCGCGGCTGCCGCGTAAAGACTTAGCAACGGCCTAGCCGCCAACGGCCTGATAGTGGCCAAGGCCGCGTTTCCACATCAGGTGCGCAGCCGCCCAGGTGGCGAGCAGCCAACCTGTCTGGATGACGAGCGCTCGCGCCATCTCAGCACCTTTCAGGCGCTCGAGGAAGATCGCGATCGGACAGAAAAGCTCGTAGTAGAACGGAAGCCACTTCATCGCCGCCTGGACCGCCGGCGGCATGATATCGACGGGAAACATCTGGCCGCCGAGAAAGTATTCGAAGGAGTAGACGATGAAGACAATGGTCGAAATCTCGAGGATCCAGAACGCCATCATCGCGATGCTGTAAGTGATAAAGAACTGAATCATCGCCGCCATCAGGAGAGAGACTAACGAGTAGAAGTAAGCACCTCCGCTCGCCGGCAGCCGGATGAAAGAACGGAAGTAAACAAAGATGAGGGCAATCGGAACGATTGTAACGAGCGTGTAAACCAGCCGACCACTCAGAAAGATACTAAGTCTATAGGCGAGGTAGCTAAGAGGCTTCGTAAGGAAGGAGTTGATCTGGCCTTCACGGATATCCGCCGCGATCTGCCATTCATCCTCCGTCGGCGTGACGAGATTCGAGACCAGAATCATGAGCAGGTAATAGTAGATCATCGATCCGTAGTCGTAGCCGCGCATCCCTCCGCCGCTCTCGTTAAAGATCGCGCGCCACAGGAAGACGGTGCCGGCTAATGGCACCAGCGCGAAGAGCGCGCGCAGGAAGTAATTCCAGCGGTAAACAAACGTGTTCTGGAGCCCGAGCTTGAACACCGAAACATACTTCGCGAGCGCCATACCAATTATTGCTTTCGCGCTAGTTCGACCGAGAGCTTGATCGCCGCGATCATGCTGTCCGGGCGCGCAATACCTTTGCCCGCAATCTCGAACGCAGTGCCATGATCAGGGCTAGTCCGCGGAAAGGGCAGGCCGAGCGTCACGTTCACTCCTTCATGAAACGCATGCAGCTTCAGCGGGATCAACCCTTGATCGTGATACATGCAGAGCACCGCGTCCCACGCGCCGGCAGCAGCGTGATAGAAAACGGTGTCCGGCGAAAATGGGCCCGCAAAGGTGGCGCTATTCTGCGTTTGCAGCTCCGTGACAGCCGGTGCGATGACGTCTATCTCTTCGCGCCCGAGCGCACCAGACTCGCCGGCGTGAGGGTTCAAACCAGCGACTGCGATACGGGGCGAAGCACCACGGCGTCTCCGCAGGAATTGTGCGAGCAGTAATCCCACGCGTACGATCTCGCTTTGCCGCAACGCACCGGCTACATCGCGCAACGCAATGTGCGTGGTCACCAGCGCGACCGTCAGTTTTCCGCCGGTCAGCAACATCGCGAAATTCTCGACGCCGCAACGGTGCGCGAAGAACTCCGTCTGGCCCGGAAATTCGAAGCCGATGTCATACATATTGGCCTTGTGGATAGGGCCAGTGACGACCGCATCAATCTCGCCGCACTTCGCTAGCTCGGCTGATTCCTCCAACGCCGCACGCGCCGCTCGTGCGGTCTCGGGTGAATGCGTTCCCGCCCTCACTCCATCGGTGTTGCCGATGAGGCGGTAGTTAGCTTGCGGTAATTGGCCCGACGTCAACGCTGCTTTTACGATCTCCGGCCCGATCCCGGCAGGATCGCCGATCGTGATACCAATCCGCAGCATCGCGCAGTTTCACCATGCGCAACGCACCTCGCAACCGCTGGCGATTAAAACCGCCGGATCGTCGCCTTCTGGCGCAGACTTGTCAGCCAGTTCTCCTGCAGCCGCTGCGCTTCGATCTGGATTAACTTCTTTTCGATGTCGCCGCGCACTTGCGCCAACCCCTTCGTCTCGCCGCCGCGCCGGTCCTCCACCTTCAGGATGTAATAGTTCCCGCCAAGCGAGACAATATTGCTGACTTTTCCCTTCCGTAGCCCAAACGCTACCTTCTCAAGCTCAGGAGCAAGGGTCTTGCGCGCGACCCAGCCCCAGTCGCCGCCGGAATCGCGCGTGCTGTCTTCGGAATAAATTTGCGCCATCCGCGCAAAGTCTCCGCCGTTGGCGACCTTGCTTAGGATCTCTTCGGCCAGCGCCTTCTGGCCACCGGAGCTGTCTGAACCGCGACTTGGGACCATGATCAAACGCAGCTTAACCTCTTCCTTACTGGAGAACTCTTCGCGATGCGTGCGGTAGTATTCCTCGATTTTCGCCGGCGACGCTACCGTATTCGGTTTGACGTTCTTGCCGCGCATCGCAGCCACAATGATCTTCTCGAGCTCGTTCTTCTTGAAGTCGCTCAGAGAATAATTCTGCGCCTGCAGAGTTTTGATAAACGTGTTCCGGTCGCCGCCAAAATTCTCCCGGATGATGTCGTTCAAGCGCTGCTCGACGAAGTAGTCGGGCAGCGACAATTTTTCTTCCTTGAACGCATTAATGATCAACTGCCGATCAATCAAATCTTGCAGAGCTTCGGAGCGCACTTTCTCCAGCTGCTTCTCCAGTTCAGGACCGCGGAGTTGCTGGCGCAAGATGCGTTCACGCGGCCCGACCAGGCCACGCACCTGCGACAAGGTAATCACATCACCATTGACCACTGCGGCGATTCCATCGACGACGCGCGCCTCTTCGGCCGCGGCGGCAAGGGCGCGGGGCGGCAGCGAGAAAGAGGCAGCTGCAATGGCGACTGCAACAGAGACGAACAGGGGACGAATCATGATCTAAAGTTTCCTCAGTAGTTCGAGCACTTCCGCCAGGTTCCGGTCGATGGTAGCGGAAGTTAGCCGGGGGAATTTGCCACCAACGAGGATGAAATCCCCACGCCGCGTCAGCATCAATTTCCCCTCACGCACCTCTACCCGTGCGACTCCGGCTTTGGCGGCGGAGAGTTTGATTTCGGTGAGAGTGAGCAAATTGTCAACCGCTGCCGGGAACTTGCCGAACCGGTCGCGCCACTGCTTCCGGAGCTTATCCGACTGCTCGCGCGTGCTGATTTGCGCGAGGTTCCGATATGCCTGAATGCGCAGCGTCGTGTCGCTGATGTAGCTCGAGGGGATAAACGCCGGGACGCGCATGTCGCCTCCGAGTTGCACAAACTCCGCCTCATTTGTGGCAATGAAATCGAGCCGCACCTCCACATCCGGACGCGTCCGGAACTTCTCGCCCTTCATCTGCGCCACCGCCTGCTTCAGGAGCTGACAGTAAAGATCGAATCCCACCGCGATAATGTGACCACTCTGCGCTGTGCCGAGGATGCTGCCGGCGCCGCGAATCTCAAGATCGCGCATCGCAATTCGAAAGCCCGCGCCTAACGAGCTGTATTGCTTGATCGCGTTAATCCGCTTCCGGGCCGCGCCGACCGTCATCATCTCGCGCGGCAACAACAGATAGGCGTAAGCCTTGTGCTCCGCGCGCCCGACGCGGCCGCGCAGCTGGTAAAGATCTGCCAGCCCGAAGCGATCAGCACGATCGATGATGATCGTGTTGGCGTTTGGAATATCGAGACCACTTTCGATGATCGTGGTGCTCACCAGCACATCGATCTTCCCTGCGACGAAGCCGCTCATGACGGTCTCGAGTTCATCCGCCTCCATCTGACCGTGGCCATACTCGACTCGCGCCCCCGGGCAAAGCTCCGCGATTCGGTCGCGAACTTTCTCGATCGATTGCACGCGGTTATGCAAGAAATAGACCTGGCCCTGCCGCTCGAGTTCACGGTTGATTGCGTCGCGGATGATGCGCTCGTCGTAGCCGCAGACGATGGTCTCGACCGGCAGCCGATTGAGGGGCGGCGTCTCGATCGTCGACATATCTTTAACGCCGACTAACGAGAGATAAAGCGTCCGTGGAATCGGTGTCGCCGAAAGTGTGAGCACGTCGACGAGCTTGAATAGCTCCTTAAATTTCTCTTTGTGTAGCACGCCGAAGCGCTGCTCTTCGTCGATCACGACAAGCCCGAGATCCTTGAAGATCACGTCGCCGGAGATAATGCGGTGCGTGCCGATCACGATGTCGACGCCGCCTTCCCGCAGCAGCTGCAAAACCTTCCGCTGCTCGGCGTGCGTGCGAAAACGGCTCAGCATTTCCACGCGCACCGGATACTCGTGCATCCGCCGGCGGAACGTTTCGTAATGCTGTTGCGCCAGGACTGTAGTCGGCGTTAACACCGCGACCTGTTTGCCTTCCATCACTGCTTTAAACGCGGCGCGGATCGCGACTTCGGTTTTCCCGAAGCCGACATCGCCGCAGATCAGTCGATCCATCGAACGCGCCTGCTCCATGTCGTGTTTCGTCGCGTCGATCGCCTTGACCTGGTCCGCCGTCGGTCGGTATGGGAACGAATGCTCAAACTCGCTCTGCCATTTCGTGTCAGGCCCGAATGCGTGACCGAGTTGCGTCTCGCGCTCCGCTTGGACCGCAAGCATTTTGCCGGCGTAATCGAAGATTGACGCTGCGGCGTTCTTCTTTGCGCGCGCCCACTTCGCATCCGCCAGTGAACTGAGTGGCGGCGACTTTTTACCGACGCCGACGTAGCGCGAAACGAGATAGGCCTGCTCCAGCGGCACGTAAAGTTTGGCCTCGTCCGCGAACTCCAGCGCGAGCACCTCCTGCATCCCGCCGCCAGCGGCCGGCACTCTCATGAGCTGCAGAAAGCGCCCGACGCCATGCTCCAGATGCACGACGAGATCGCCTTCGTTCAGCTCGCTGAAATCGATCTGCGCGCGGTTCGCGGCGAGCTTCTCGCTACGCTGAAGTCGCCGCCTGCCGTGTGTTGGATAACGTCCGAACAGTTCCGCGGCGGAAAGCACCACAAGCTTCCCTGCGGGAAAGACGAAGCCGTGCGCGAGCGTCCCTTCCGCCAGTTCGACGCCGTCGAGCGCGCCCTCCGCTGCCATGATTTCGCGGAACCGTTCGATCTCGCCTTCGGTTTGAAAATAGATGACGACACGATTGCCTTCTCGCTTCCAATCCTCCAGCCGCGCCGCAAACTGCGTGCGCTTCGCATCCGCGATCATGAAGTCGCCGATCGCGCTGTCGCCGATCTCGGCATCGTAGAA
>JALYXP010000237.1 GCA_030947045.1 Verrucomicrobiota bacterium
ATACTGTGCAGCATTGTTTTGAACTCTTGCCAACTGCTATACCACAAACCTGCGTTCGTCCTTCGGCATTGTCCAACGAGCACTTCAGCTTCTGCGGTTACAATCACAGGACGGCCTGCCGTCCATGCTTCAAGTAACACCATCGAGAGGCTCTCATGCGGAGACGGCATGACCAGCCAATCGCAGGCTGCCATGGCGTCCCACTTTTGTTGTTCATCCACGAATCCAATGTGAATGACGTCGTCATGAAACGGGATCGCCATGACTTCAGTTCCGGCGAGAACTAATTGGTGAGAGGCCGTGCCGCTGTCGCGTGCCCGGATAAAGTTCTCGATTAGCCAACGGCAACCCTTCGATTCGTCGATGCGGCCGACGTAGAGCAGAAATGGCCGCTGCAGGCCGTAGCGCTCGCGGAAACCGGCTGGGTCAAATTTTGCGGGCGGATCTATTCCGACGGCAATGACTGGACCTTCGAGCGCAGAGTTAGGGAAGCGTCTCCGAAGGAAGTCGCGTTCGAAGGTCGTGTTAAAGATAAACCCCTTGGGCAACTGGAAGAAGCGGTCCCACATCGAGAAATGGATGGTCCATTCCTCATGAGCCAGGGGAGCGAGGAAGGCTTTTTCGGCGACCAGCGGGAGACCAAAGTAGGTGGTCGCATAGAGATAACCGAAGAAGATGAACGCATCATAGCTGTCGCAGTTCGTTTCTAAGAATCGGAGTAGGCTGGAGCTGACCGGTCCCTGCGCTCGCATCCAATCTTCCTGTTCGACGATGGTAGCCGTAGCTTGCCGGGAGTGGAGATTAGCCGAGAGCTGATTGAAGCTTTCGACATCGCGCGCCTCATCGACAGCGAATCGTCGGATCGTGGTTCCGCCGGCGGACTCGGCGCCTACAGGATAGTGATTTTCCCACGTCATGTAATCGAGCGCGCACGTGGTTAGGACTTCTGTCGTCCAGTGTGCGGACATCCGTTGCGCGATCTGGAGACAATGCGCTTCCGCGCCACCGTTCACTTCGACGCCGCAGCGCTGCACGATGAAGGCGACGCGCATGGTAGAAGTGTCCCGCGAAAACGGCTCGTCCCGTGAGCTAAAAACCGCCGGCTGGCTTAGCCCTGCGTGAGTTCGAGGTCAAAGACGCAAATGCCGAGCACCCGCGGATCTTCGCTCTTGCCGAGATCCTTCGGAGAAACTGCCTTTGGCATCTTAAACGTAATCGTCAGGGGGCCGCCGGCCTTCGTCAGCTCGACCGGAATCGGCGCACTGAAGGGTGCAGTGTTTCCGACCTGCCAATCGGCAATCCTCTGGTCGTTCGCATATACTTCGACCGGGTGCGTCGCAAAGGCTGGCTCATTAATCATGCCGGCGGCCGTCACGCGTAGAATGACTGGATTCGGCGTCGGCGCGACTTCGAGCGCAAGCACCGCAGTATTTCCTTCCGACCAGGTGAACTTGTCTTCGGCCTTGCTCCAGCCGGATACCTTGAGCGACGCCGCGTTCCCCGTTTTGCTGAAATCGATCCGAGTATTGTAAGCGACCTGTTTGGTGTTCGTGGGTGGCGCTTCCGACTTCATTGCCGGCCGTTCGCAACTCGACAAAGACAAAGCGACAAGCGAGGCAGCGCCAAGAAAAGAAAGTGTCAAGATTTTGCTCCTGAAGTTCATGAGAGATCAGTGACCGCGGGGCCGAAGTAAGTCAAGTCGACACGTCTCACAGAATGCACCTGGCTGATCAGCGGCGAATGATATAGCGGCTCAGCCGGTACGTTAGCGGCAATAACAGTAGCACGACGACGAATGGCGCAACGAGCTTGCTGACATGAGCCCGCTCAACCAGCAAATAGAGCAATCCGAGCCCAACGACATATTGCACAATTGACACCATCGGATACTGCAATGCCTTCGCCACGCGAAGCTTTTCTCGGAAAACGAAGACTGAATTTAAGCAATACGAGATGAAAATGCCCGCTACGAATGAGAATGTGTAGGCGACTGGATAGGGAACCACCAGAAGGCCGGTTAGATAAATGAGGTAGCTGAGGAGGGTGTTGATGCCACCGAACACGAGGAACAGAAGCATCTCCCGATGCGATTGTTGCAGACGCCATTGCGAACTTCCCGCCAAGGCCTTGTTGTCGCGCCCCGTGTTGATCCCCATTGGAAAAACGCGATTCTCAGCCGCGTGCGAGAAGTCGGTAGATAAGCCGCCGGGCAAATCCAAGAAGTCGGACTTTGACTGCAAGGAACCGCCGCTGGGTTGGAGATAACTGAAAGTAGCCGGTGGCAATCATACGGTCTGCCAGTCGGAAAAAGTCAGCGATCACTTCGTTTTCCAGTTTTCGAGTCGCCGCGCCATCGTGAATGCGGTAAAGGGTTTGTGGCTCTGGAATGTAGTAGAAATCGCCGAAGGTGAGTAGGCGAAGCCACATGTCCAGGTCCGTGCAGTATGTGATTGACTCAGAGAAGGGCTCTGTCTCGGCAAGGCTGATTGTTCGGAACAGAATACTCACTGGTTCGCCGATGATGTTCGTGCCCGTCGACAAGCAGCGGCGGATCGTCTCGCGTCCGTCATAAATCCCCTCGCCGGGAAAACATCGTCGGACCATGATGGGCCGGCCAGCAGCATTTACAACCTGCCGGGCGGAGCCCACTACGGTGACAGACGGATGGTCAATCAAGCCTCTCGCCTGATTAGCGAGGCAGTCACGCTTGAGCACGTCGTCCTGACCGATCAGCTTGATAAACTCTCCGGTTGCAAGCGAAACCGACCGGTTCCAGTTACCGACCATGCCGAGGCGTGTCGAATTCGTATAGCGTAGGATACGACTGTCGCCCAATCCGGCGATGATGCGATCCAACACCACAGACGTTTCATCGGTGGAACAATCGTCGACGATAATCAACTCCCACGCGCCGTAGGTCTGCGCCACGACCGAAGCGATAGCGGCTTCGATATATTCCGCCGAGTTGTAGACTGGTAAGCAGACCGAAATCAGTGGCAGCTCGCGCTTGGCTACAGTTGCGGTCGACGTTTTCTCCGGAGTCACGCCGGACGAGTCGCTAGTCAACGCGGTCCCTTTCTTAATAAAACGCGCAGGTCACCCTGTGCGAAGGTGGAACTCCAAAGTAGCGCGATCGGCATAAAGACAGCGAACGCGCGATGATCATAATGGCCTAGCGCAGCATTGCTTAAGCTCCCGGCGACATCTGTCGGTAATCCAAACGAGTCGATTCGTTCGACCACAAAGCCGTGATCCTTTGCTAAGTCGCTGATGACTGACCGGGAGGGGAACGAAATATGCCGCGGTGCGTCAAGGCCGTGCCATCTGCGACCGAAGAGATGGAACTCCATCGAGTCGAGATTTGGAATGACGAAGTAAAATATTCCGCCTGGCTTTAGAAGCGCTTCTGCGATCGCGAACGTGCCCTTGACGTCGGTGACATGCTCGAGCACGAAGTGCATCGTAAAAAGATCCAACTCCGCTGCGTGCTCGGCACATAGTGTCGTCGTGTCAGAGTAAATTGGAACGCCTAGCTGCTGCGACAGTTGACCGGCGTGACCTGGGTTCGTCTCGAAACCAACCACGTCGTGGCCCAAGGACTTCATCTCGCGAACATACCAACCGTCGCCGCAGCCAAAATCGACAACATTGAGACCTGCGTCGATGGCCGGTGGGAAGTAGTAGCCTCTCGTCATCAGCAGCCGTCGCAGCAATTCGTGAAGGCGGCTTTTCTGCTGATGCACGCCGTACGAGTCATAGTAGCTGCCGAGATCAGCAGGTATTGGGTACAGCTGAACAAGCGAACATTGCCGGCAACGATAGTAAGTGAACTCCCCAGGTTTCCCCATGTACAGGTCACGGCAGTGATCGAGAAACATTTCTGATTCACTACCACCGCAAAGCAGACAATGGAATGGAGCGGTCGTTCCGCTAACGGCCTGCGTCATGTTAGGAGTCACTCCCGACTCGGCGTGGCCCGAACGGACTTCTCGGAAACGATGTAGAGCGGACGCCCTTTACTTTCCAGAAAGAGCCGTCCCAGGTATTCCCCGATGATTCCAAGGACGAGAAGCTGAAGCGCACCGACGAATAGGACGACAATGATTAAGCTAGTCCAACCGGCAACGGTTTGGCCACTGAAGTGCGCGAACACCAGGTAGATAATACCCAGCAGGCAGAGACATCCTATCAACACCCCCAGGTAAGAAGCTAACCGTAGTGGGCGCGTCGAGAAACTTGTTACAGCGTTGGCCGCAAACCTTAACATTTTGCGCATCGGGTACTTCGATTCCCCGGCAGCGCGAGCTGCACGATCGTACAGCAAGGGCTGCTGATTGAACCCAATCCAGCTAATCATCCCACGGATAAAACGCTCCTGCTCTGGCATGCGATTGAAGACATCAAGCACGCTGCGCTTGATCAGTCGGAAGTCGCCCGTGTCTTCCGGAATAGGCGCGTCAGTCAGCAGTCGAAGAAGCCGGTAGAACAAATGCGCCGACACTAATTTGAAGCGCGACTCTCCTGCGCGATGCCGTCGCTGCCCGTAGACGACATCGGCGCCTCGATCCAGCAATGCCAGCATTTCCGGAAGAAGCTCAGGCGGATCTTGAAGGTCGGCGTCGATGATCAGAATTCGATCGCCGGAGGCATGGGCCAGAGCCGCGGTGAGCGCGAGTTGGTGGCCATGGTTTCGGGAAAGGCGGAGGCCGACGACGTGTTCATCCTTCTCAGCCAGCTGACAGATCGTTGCCCATGTGCGATCGCTCGACCCGTCGTCGACCAGAATGATCTCGTACGCGCCGAGCGGCTCGCAAGTGTCGGTGACGCGCTGATGAAACATCGCGAGGACGCGTTCCTCGTTGTAACACGGTGCTACCACCGATATTTTGTTCGCGTTTGTCACTCGATTTGTGTTCGCGGGCTACGATATCAGGACGCCGCGAGCATAGCGCCAACAGAATTGCGCCTGCAGCGCGATTCCAATAGCGGCGAGGAGGAAAACGAGCACCTGTGCCGCGAGGCAGAGGGGTCGTTCGGCGGACACCGAGTGCCGGCGCCCGTGCGCCCACGCAAGGGCGAGTGGCACTTGCGTGTAAATACCATAGCGAAAGAACCCCGTGTAAGAGCCGCCTGGGAGGTTCGCTCCGCCGCTGGCACTAACGAATAGAAAAATCCAACCCGCAAGATAGTAGGGGAGCCGTTCAATCAAGTCCCAGCGCTGTTTGCGTCGGCACAACCAGAAATCGATCAACGGCATCGCTACGAGCAACAGCAGGAGAAGTTGAAAGTACAGCTGACTGACGTCGTTGTGAGAAATGAACTCCTCAGCAAAGCGTGGCCGGTAGAGGTGAAAATTTTCGCGCAGCAAAAGAGCGGTGTAGTCCGCTTTCGCGCCGAACCACCCGACGGCGCGCGCGCGAGTATACGCATCCCAGTGGCCGAAACGCACTGCACAGAAGATGAAGAAGCTGATCGTGCCCGCGGCTGTAGCGATCGCGACGATGGCATGCCGCCATATCGCCGCGAAAACGCGCCGTGGCAGGTGCCCGCGGGCCGCTGGCATCATCAGGAAATCGCGGCACGCCCAAACGGCGGGAATAACCGCGACGGGGGCGCCGGCGATGCGCGTGGCGGACAGAACATAGCCGCCTGCCGCGGCGCCGAGGAGCATAGGAACCGATCGCCCGGTGCGAGCGCCTAACGACAACAAAACCAGCAGTGCTGCCATCGCGAGCGATTCTGGATAGCTAACGACAAAGAAGAAGCCACCCGGTTGTGAGAACACCAGCAGCACGACACAAAGGGTAACACTGCTTGCGACTTTCCAACGTTGCAATATCCGCAACAAGAGCCACCAGAAAACGACCGCTGCAATCTGCGCGGTGAGCAGTAGCGCAACACCGGCCGAGAGGTGAAAAATGTTTGCCAGGATGCCAGCCGCGACCGGATATCCTGGGAAAAACCCGAGATTGTATTGGGCGCCCGCCCCGGGAGGCACTGTCGTGCGATAGCCGTAATTGATGATGTCGGCATACCAGCCGCCGTCGAACGTCCAAAGAGACATGTAGCGGTCGTGCCAGTTCGCACCGCGTCCGGCGAGCGTCGCGAGAAGGATTTGGGCAAGGGTGATCGCGACAGCAAGGAGAAGCAGCGGAACATCGACCTGGCGAGCGAATCTTGCCAGGGCCGACGAGATCGGAAGCGTCTCGTCAGCTTTTCGCTCATTATTGTCGGGCCGATCGTCGGCGACGCCACGTTCCATCACCCGCTTCCGATAACGAGCGCGACCGCTTGTGGCAAGGTGAACTAACCGGACGAGCCACTGCTCAACTCAATGGGCGGCTGCCGTTCGATCGGTCCGCTCGAAAGCTCGCACCCGAATACCTGGAGCTGCAGCCGACGAGGATCGCGGCTCGCGCCGACCTCTTGTGGCGCAATTGCGGGGGCAGCTTGAACTCGATCGTGAGCACCTTCCCCGCATTGACAATGTCCGCGGGGATGGCCGCTTCGAAGTCGCCGACTGAGCTGACGCTCCTCTCTCCGATCAAATGCCCGTTCGCAGAAACTGGCACGCGTTGGAAAGGCATGCGTGGCCGACGAACAGGTAGGGTTGTGCCTCTGCGCTGCCCCGCTTTGCCCGACGTTTCGCTGACGCCTGTGGCGCTCGAGCAGCCGAGATCGTGAGGTCTTGGCACAACAGGCCAAGCCGTCGCGAGTCGGCGCCAGCCCCAACTATGCCGGTATTGTGCGGCGGGAATATGTGGTTACTGCCTCGGCGTGGTTTGCTGAGTCAAATTATGCAAGCAGAAGGCAAGCGCACGCGGATCGCCACTGCTTGGGAAGGACGGGGGAGAATCAGTCACAAAGTCTATGACGATGCTTCTCGAACCCTCGCGCCATTCGAGCGGCAACGTGACTTCTTCTTCGTGTTTATCGCCTCTGAATTCAATACGACGCAGTAATCGATTGTCGCTCTTGATATCAACCGTCCGGTCCCCAGCGGTCAGCAGAAAGGAGACTGCTGACGCGGAGTCACACAGGGGCGAGCGCACGAACTCGATCCGTGCGTCGCCCGAACTCCAATGCCACACATTTTGGCCGTCGGACTCGGCGGCATACCATCCCGAAGCGAAGTTCGGCTCCTCGGGTGGGAAAGACGGCAACCTCGGCGATTCACTGGGATGAAGCCCTATCACAATAAAGTCGCCTCGTTTGCTGCGCAGTTTTACGTCACGCCCGTTCTCAGCAAAAGCCTTGATGATGCTTTTGCCACCGTCTTGATACGCTTCGGTGTCGACCAGCAGGCCGGAAAACCCGTCCCGTTCCAATTCCTCGAGTAACTGAAGGGGCTTCAACCGACCGGTCGCATCGCGCCATCGCTCCGCAGGGCGGCCCGAATCATCGCCGTGGGAGAACCGCACGTGCGAAGTAAAGATGTAAGGGCGAAGGTGATCATACCCTGGCATTTTGTTTATCGCGGGAGCATCGGGAAACCGCATTGTCGGCAACTGGAATAGCATCGAGCCACTCGCGAACGTTTCGTCTAAGCGGCGGCCGAAGCTCCGGTCACTTTTCATGCGGTCGCGATCCCATTTCCGGTAGTCCGGGTTGTAATCAAGAGTCTGGTCCCAGAGTCCGATCATTATCAAGACGGCGGCAGCGAGCGCGACCACGCTCGTACGCCACATTCGGGTCGAGCGGCTTAAGAATCGAACGAAATAAAGAAGAGCCAGCGTGAGAAGAATAACACTGACGCGATTCATTGCCCGGAACAGGTAAATTCCTGCAAGTCCGAGCACCATGTTCAAACTGCCTGCCATTGAGTAGACGGCTAGCCAGAGTGCTTGCAACGCCATTCCATTCACCTTTCCTTTCCGGCCTTTTAGCAGCTCCACCACCCCTTGGATGAGCAAAAGAAGAAGCGCAGCGATGCCAACCAGACCCAAGTAGGTCATCGCAACCTCCCCATAGAGGGTTGTTTTCGACGCGTAGTTTCTTGTGAAAGTCTGCCACGCATCGATGCGGTGATAGAAAGGCAGGAATAGATCTACCGGACGCAGAGCGTATAGTTCGAGTTCATTGAGACTGCGGGACACAGCCACGTGATTCGGACCGTGCTGCAATTGGTAGAAAAAGGTGTCGAGATGCATCGACAAGACTAACCCGATGCATATGACCCCCAATACAATTGGCGCTACAGTCCCGCGAGCGCTGTAGCCTCGACAAAACCGGGCAATGACGGCCAGCGTTAGTAGTTGCAGAAAAAGGTTGCTGTAATACGGATTGTTCCAAGCCGTAAAAATCACGACGGTCAGAGCGACGGCGAACTTTCGCCCGAACAATCGGATGCCGCGTCGCGAAGCAGTCCACCAGCAGAGCAATAGCCATAAAGGGCAGGTCCAATAGAATACAATGTTGAAGTGGTCGACCGATCTGCGGATTACGTAGTATGAACAGCCATATAAGACCGCGCCCGCAAAGGCCCAAGGCCACCGCCACCGCATGTACCGAGCGACGGTATAAAACGAGCATGCTGCCAAAACGAAGGCAGCGAGAAACGCGAGGTTGACCGCGTTCGGGACACCTACAATCCGAGCCAAGATCCCGGTCGTGTAGTAGAGAAAGTCTTCCGTCCAAGGATAATCGTTCCAATTGGCGACAAACGGAGCTCCGAGACGGCTAACCTCTTTCGAACCAAAAAGGCCAATCTCACCGGTTTGGACGGCCTTGACGATGGCATAGATGAAGACTGAATCTCCGCCGTAGGCGATCGGGTCGGAAAGGGTCTCCTGGCGTTTATAGATCGCTGTCCAAAGCAGGATGACCACGACGGCGAGGCCAACCAAGAGTGGCAGCTCGCGTTTTATGCGCTTAATCAACATCGGTCGCGCAGCGATACCGTTGCCCTGCTGCCATCGCAAGTTCCAAACGGTCTGCGTCTCCTTAATACCGGATGTGGCGCTGTCGCGCGCACCGGTTGAAACGGTCTTCCACGGGTCTTCCGGTGGCACGACCGGCAGAAGGCGCTGGTTGGAGTCGCATTCCGCCGCATCGAAGTGAACAAAACTTGCGATCCACGCGGGCACGAGGCGTCGAACCCAGCAATCCTACTAGTAGAACTATGGATGCTGTCGAGATGAATCCCGTGAGAGCGAGCTCGGTAGTATGTGCGATGGCGAACGAAGGACCCAAGGGGATCGGTTTCGTCAACGCAGCGCTCGCACAATACACCGACTTCAAACGTGTGACCTTCTTGTCGATTCTCGAAAATGCGACGAAGGATAATACGCGTGTCGACTAGAAAACTAGCCGTCGCCACAGAAGAACGGCATACACTGCCGCCACAGCGGCGCAGTGAACACCGAATAGCCAAAAGCCAGTAAAGCAGAACTAAAAGCGGTGCGCTTTTTCTACTGACGCCTGGTAAGATTTGTCCTACCTTA
>JALYXP010000255.1 GCA_030947045.1 Verrucomicrobiota bacterium
GTTGAATTTGTCGGGGACGCGCTTGGCCATGAAATCTCGGCCGAAGATGACGACGGCGAAGTGCTCGAGCGGACTCAGACAGTGACGCTCGACGGTCGAATCACCGCCGGTATGGAAGACATAAAACGTCTCGTCATTGTCGACCAGAAAGCGATTGGTCGAACACCGCGCTCGAACCTCGCCACCTACACCGGCTTGTTCGACTACGTGCGCAAAATCTTTGCTGCCACAAAGGCCGCCCGCGCTCGTCGCTACGACGCTGGACGCTTTTCGTTCAACGTCGCGAAAGGTCGTTGTGAGACTTGCGCGGGCGAAGGATTCGTCATGGTCGAGCTGCTCTTTCTGGCGAGCGTTTACACGCCCTGTCCTACATGTCACGGCGCGCGCTACAACGCGAAAACGCTCGAAATTACGTATCGCGAAAAGAGCATTGCTGATGTGTTGGGTTTGACGGTCGACGCGGCTTGGGAATTTTTCGCCGAAGAGCCGCATGTCCGCCGATCTCTCGAGGTCTTGCGCCAGGTGGGTCTCGGATACCTGCGGCTGGGTCAGCCGGCAACCGAACTCTCCGGTGGCGAAGCGCAGCGAATTAAACTCGCCACGGAGCTGCAACGCGCGCATCGCGGCAGCGGGCTTTACATTCTAGATGAACCGACCACCGGGCTTCATCCGGCGGATGTCGAAAAGTTGATGGCGCAACTCGACGGACTGGTCGACTCGGGCAATACCGTCATCGTCGTCGAGCATGACATGCGCGTGGTGGCTGGGAGCGACTGGGTGATCGACATCGGCCCAGGGGCTGGCGATGAAGGGGGACGTGTGGTGGCGGCTGGAACCCCGTTGGAAATCTCAAAGGAGCCGGCAAGTAAAACGGCGCCCTATCTTGCCAAATTTTTAGACAGTCAGCACGCGTGAGGCTCTTGAATTCTGCGAGAGTGATTTCGCCTCAGCGTAGCGAATGCGTCGGCGGTAAACCCCATCCGCAAAATTGCGGCAACGTGACATCTGGAGAGCGTAGTGCCCATTAATAATGAAAATAGCGATTCACCTTTCACTCCTTCTCGTTGCCGCCGCGTTCAGCAGCTGCAGCACCGTTGGCGACCTCGTCACTTCGCACGTTCCGCAACGGCACTCCGGCCGTCCGTCAGTGGTGGTGAATCTGCATGAACAGCGCGCCTACCTTTTACATGGCGGACGCACCACAACGTCTTCAAGAATCTCCAGTGGACGTGAAGGCCACCGCACGCCGGTAGGACGTTTCACGGTGATCCGAAAAGATCAGGATCATCGCTCGAGTCTCTACGGCAATTACGTCGACAGCTCCGGCCGCGTGGTGCGAGCGAACGTCGATGTGCGTAAAGGCGGTAAACCGCGTCACTCGCATTTCGTTGGTGCTGCGATGCCATATTTCGTGGAGTTCTCCCCGAGCTACGGCTTACACGCAGGCTACTTACCGGGCGTCCCGGCTTCGCACGGCTGCATTCGAATGCCATATTGGAAAGCGCGGCAGTTTTATGAAGCAGTTCACATTGGAACGCGAGTTGTCGTTAAGCCTTAGCCGCTGACGGGCCTACGCCGCGCCGTCCGCTTCGGCGAACGGTTTTGCACCTTCCCGTCGGCTACGTTCTCTGCCAACGTGCGCCTCGATGTTGGCGAAGATCTACTCGGCCGCTGTGTATGGCGTCGACGCGTACGAAGTAGAGATCGAGGTGAACGCCGGTGGCGGTGAGCCGGTCATCGTGATCGTCGGATTGCCGGATGCGGCCGTAAAGGAAAGCCGCGATCGCGTGCGCACCGCGATCAGTAATAGCGGTTATCATTGGCCGCGCGGGCGCACGACGATCAACCTCGCGCCAGCCGACATTAAGAAGGAAGGACCGAGCTTTGATCTCCCCATCGCGCTCGGGATGATCGCAGTCAGCGAAGATCTCGATGGATCAACGCTCGAGCATTTCAGCTTCGTCGGAGAGCTCGCGTTGAATGGTGCGGTGCGCGCGGTGAAAGGCGTTTTGCCGGTCGCGCTCGAGGCGCGAAAACGCGGCAAGCGCGCGCTTTTTGTGCCGGAAGCAAACGCGCGCGAAGCCGCCATGGTCGAGGGCATCGACATCTACGGCGTGCAGAATCTACGGCAGACGTTCGAGTTCATCCGCGGCGAGAACACGAGTCTGCAGCCGACCCGCGGCGATCTGACGGAGTTCTTCGCGAATCATCAGAGCTACGATGTCGATTTCGCCGATGTAAAAGGCCAGGCGCACGTGAAGCGTGCGATCGAAGTCGCGGTCGCTGGTGGACATAATCTGCTGATGGTCGGGCCGCCCGGATCCGGCAAGTCGATGCTGTCGAAACGCATCGGCACGATTATTCCGCCGATGTCGCTGGAGGAGGCGATCGAGAGCACGAAGATCCACAGCATCGCAGGGATGTTGAATGGCGAGCAGGCGTTCGTTTCCACGCGGCCGTTTCGGTCGCCGCATCACACCATTTCCGATGTCGGCTTGTTAGGCGGCTCCACCAACCC
>JALYXP010000264.1 GCA_030947045.1 Verrucomicrobiota bacterium
CATGCCGCTCAACACCTGCAGTAATCCCCAGCCGCGACCTTTGTAGCGTTCGGTCTCGAGCACGCCTTCGCCTTTGAAGTTCACGTAGTCGACCAGCGCATAGCAGCCCTGCGTGCTTGCCGCGACGCGATCGAATTGTCGTTGCACATTCGCGCGATCACTCGCAGGCACGGCGGCGAGCATCTTAGGAAGCGCCTGTTGCAGACGTTGCACGAGGAAGTCCGCCTGAATCCCCACGGTGTCGGCTAGAAATGTCCGCAATTCCTTCATCGACGGCGTGTTGCTGGCGGCAAGAAAATCGGCGCGCGAGCTCCACGGGCAGCCGCTGCTGCGGTTTTCGCGCGCGACGGTAGGTACGTTCGCGCTGCGGCCTTCCGCAAAGCTAATAAACGCGGGGAAGCTCTCCTCAAACGGGCCGCGCACGCCTTTCGGATACCAGATGAAATGGCCGACCCCGAGCGACGCGAAATTCTCGCCCGTATTCCACGACGTAAGGCCCGCGACCGTACCGGCGCACTCGTTCTGCCAAATTTTCTTTCCGATACGGAGCGCTTCCGCGCGCGAGAGATTCACCTCCGCGACCGCGGTGTGGCGAACAAGCACCAGCACCGTAGCGACGAAAAGAGTCGCGCCACGCCGAAACCTTGACGCGCCTCGGTTCCCCGATAGCGTGCAGACTTCCGCGGCGTTGAGGTTGAACCTCCGTCGTAGAAGACCGTCAAAAATGCTCATGAAACATCTCTCCATCACTATCGCTGCCCTTCTTCTCGCCGCTCCGGCGTTCGCGGAAGACAAAACTGAACTGAAGAATGAGAAGGACAAGGTTAGTTATAGCATCGGTCTGGATATTGGAACCACATTCAAGAAGCAGTCGATGGATATCGATCCTGCGGCGTTGCTGAAAGGCTTGCAGGATGGCGCGGCCGGCACGAAGCCGTTGATGACCGAGGACCAGGTGAAGGAGACGATGACCGCATACTCGAAATCGATGATGGAAAAGCAGACTGCCGCCGCCAAGGAAGTCGCAGATAAGAACGCCGCCGCCGGCGAGAAATTCCTCGCCGAGAACAAAACGAAAGAGGGCGTGAAGACGACACCGAGCGGCCTGCAATACAAGGTGCTCAAGGAAGGAAACGGTCCGAGCCCGAAGGAGACCGACACCGTCGAGACGCATTACCGCGGGACCTTACTCAGCGGGAAAGAATTCGACAGCTCATACAAGCGCAATGAGCCGGCTAGTTTCCCGGTCAATCGCGTCATTAAAGGTTGGACGGAAGCACTCCTGATGATGAAGGTCGGTGCGAAATACGAGCTCTGGATTCCGCCGGCACTTGGTTATGGCGAGCGCGGTGCTGGTCAGGACATCGGGCCAAACGAGACGCTGCACTTCGAAGTGGAGCTGCTCGGGATCAAGGCTCCCGACGCGAAGGCGGACGCGGCGAAGCCTGCTGAGCCGAAGGACAAGTAAGCGCCAGCGCTTAGCTCGCGGCTGATTCCCACGCGACGCGGGGCGCGTCGCCCCAAAGATCTTCGAGCGCGTAGAAGCCACGCTTCTCGCTATGGAAGACGTGCACGATCACCTGCATGTAATCAAGCACGATCCACTGGCTCGCCGGGAAGCCGTCGACGGCGCTTGGCCGGACGTTGTCGTCTTTCTTTAGCTGTCCCTCGATCTCACCTGCGATCGCCTTGAGCTGCGGCTCCGAAGCGGCGGAGCAGATCACGAAGAAATCGGTGAATGTGGAGATCTCGCGCAGATCCAGCACCACGATGTCTTCGCCCTTCTTGTTCGAGGCGAGTTCGGCGCAGCGCTTTGCTAAGTCTTCTGAGGTGATCGGGTAGGCTCCGTGTAAAGCTGGCGCCGACGAATGATCTCTTCGACCGCCGGCGGTACGAGATACCGAATGGACAGCCCTGTGGCAACCCTGTTTCTGATTTGGGTCGCCGAAATGTCGACCTGCCGGTGGATCATCTCGTAGGGGCAGCTACTCATCTTAGCGCCGCGGTTCAAAATAACGAACCGCACCAGCCGCTGCAGGTCCGCGAAACGGTGCCACGTATGGAGCCGCGGCAGGTTGTCAGATCCGAGCAGGTAACAGATCTCCGCATCGGGATTAGCCGCGACATATGACTCGACCGTGTCGATCGTGAATGACGGCGGCGGACGCTGCAGTTCGATCTCATCCAGGCAAAGCCGGGTCTCGCCTGCGATCGCGGCCCGCAGCATCTCCACGCGGCCGTCTGACTCGGTCGGAGATCGATCGAGCTTGTGCGGCGAGATTGCCGCCGGCACGAAGATTACTTCGTCGAGGTGCAACTGCTCAGATGCCTCACGCGCGAGAATCAGGTGCGCGTGATGGATCGGGTCGAACGTCCCGCCGTAGATGCCGATTCGCTTCAAGGCCGCCATTTAGCCACACGTTTGCATCGACCGCCATATCGCGCGCACAAACATCTGCTGGATTGCTCCGCGCGCGCTTCTAAGTTCGTCGCGCATGAAGCACAGCTCGGCCGGTCAATTACTGCTCGTTGGCGTTCCTGGCACTGAGCTCGACTCTGAAACTGCGGCGCTCTTCCGCCGCATCCAACCTGGTGGTTTCATTCTCTTCGGCCGCAACATCACCGGCGCCGCGCAGCTGCGTAAGCTCGTCGACGACCTGCGCGACCTCAGCGAGATCGAGCCGATCATCACGATCGACCAGGAAGGCGGTCGCGTATCGCGTCTCCGCCTGATCGGGAACGAGCCGCCAAGCGCGCAACAGCTGCGCGAGAAGGGCGACGAAACACTCGTAACGCGTCATGGCGAGATCACCGGGCGGTTGCTGCGCCTCTTCGGCTTCAATCTCGACCTTTGCCCGGTGCTCGACATTTCGTTCGACGATGAGGCGGATAATTCGCTTCGCGGACGGTGCTATGGACGGACGGTCGAAGAGGTCGTGCGATTAGCCAGCGCGTTCAATGAAGCGCTGCGCGGGCAGGGCATCGCCAGCTGCGGCAAGCATTTCCCCGGCTATTCCGCGGCGGAAGTCGACGCGCATCATGATTTACCGAAGATCGATCGTTCGCGCGAAGAACTGGAGCGCGAAGAGCTGGCAGTGTTTCGGCGCTTCGCCGGGCGCGTTGACAGCATGATGATCTGTCACGGCTGGTATCCCTGTTTCGAGAGGGAAAAGCTCCCGGCTTCTTTCTCGCCAATCGTTATCAAACAGCTGCTCCGCAAAGAGCTCGGCTTCGACGGGCTCGTGATGACCGACGACCTCGATATGGGCGCAATCTACAACGAGTACGGCCTTGACCAGACCATCCGACTGGCGCTCGGCGCCGGAAATGATCTCGCGATGATTTGCCACCGGATCGACGCGGTTCAGCAAGCGCGCGATACGATCGAAAGCCTCGCGGCTTCGGACGTCGATGCCGCACTGCAAAGCGTCGCGAAGTTCAAAGAACAACTGACGCCACCGCATGCCTTCTCCGAATCAGCGTTCCGCGCGCTCGATGCCGAAGTTTGGGATTTGCGTGTTGCCGTTCTCGGCGCAGAGCGTGCGGCGGAACGCAGCCCCGAAGACGGGAAGCGTTCACCCGTCGAGACCTATTGAGCCGCGGCGGGAATTGACGCTGTGCAGGCGAACCCATAATCTTCGCGCGTGCAAGCCGAACTGGAGCAGTTGCTCATCCTGCAGGATCGCGATCAGAAGATTAAGCAGGTCCAGAACGAGCTCACGACGTTGCCGCGGCAACGCACGCAGCTTGAGTCGCA
>JALYXP010000300.1 GCA_030947045.1 Verrucomicrobiota bacterium
TCGCGCCCGAACTTTACCTCAAGCGCTTGCTTGTGGGCGGCTTCACGAAAGTCTTCGAGTTGAACCGGAATTTCCGCAACGAAGGCATTTCGCGCCGGCACAATCCGGAGTTCACGATGCTGGAAGCTTACTGGGCCTACGCGAATTTCGAGAAGATGGCGGAGCTGGTCGAGGAGCTGATCTGTCATCTCGCGGACAAGGTCTGTGGCTCGCTCCAGGTGGAACATCGCGACGCGGAAGGAAATCTTACGCGCACGCTAAATCTGCAGCGGCCGTGGCGCCGCGCGCGCTACCGCGATTTGATCTGTGAGGTCGCGGGTGCTGATTGGTTCGAGCTCAGTGCCGACGCGCGACGCGAGCGAGCAGTGTCGTTAGGCGTGGAGATTTCGCCTCAGCTGGTCGACTACGAAGTGACGCAGCACATCTTCGAGAAGCTGGTGGAGGAAAAGACCTTTGATCCGCTTTACGTGACGCATTGTCCGAAGGAATTGGTACCGCTCGCGAAGCAGAATCAGGACGACGACTCGTTAGTCGACGTCTACGAGTTGATCATCAACGGCCAGGAAATTTCGCCCGGCTACACGGAGTTAAATGATCCGACAATCCAACGCCGCCGCCTGCTCGAGCAAGCCGGCGAGGAGACGCAGAAGATTGACGAAGAGTTCCTGCTCGCGCTCGAACACGGCATGCCGCCAGCCGGTGGAATCGGCATTGGCATCGATCGACTGACGATGTTGCTGACCGGCGCGGAATCGATACGCGACGTCATCCTCTTCCCGCTTCTGCGTCCGCGACGGGAATAGCTCCGCGCCTAAGGCTCCTCGTCCGCGCCCGCGAAAAGCTCGAGCTGGCCGGGATCAGTCGCGTCCGCTTCCTCGCCGGACGGCAGCGGCAAATCAAAGCTCAGCCGTTGCGCGAGGCGTTGACACGTCTCAGGCGCGAACCCTTCAAAGTGGTCGCTGACAAATCCCCATACGCTTCTGCTTTCCTGCAGATGCCGCTCGATCTTCAAAGTCCAGCTGTCGAGCGCCGCTTCACGCTTCCAGAGCAGCTTCCCGTACTGGTGTACGGGTTCGCCGGCGGTGCTGTATTTCGTCGCGTAGTCGCCCAGAAAACGCAGGTAGAGAAAATCAGTCGTGTTCGGCCAAAGCTCGAAAGGAGCGAGGTTTCGTTCGCTCAGCGGAGTCGTGTCAGCCCAGACCCAGCAGACGCGGTGTTTGTGCAGCAGGTGGATAATTTGTGGCTTGTGCCACCCTGGATGCCGGAACTCGATCGCGAAACGGTAATCGCGCGGCAGCTGCTCCAGAAAACTCCGCAGCGCCGCTTTCCCGTCCTGCGGCGCAAACGTCGGCGGCAGCTGCACCAGGAGCACGTGGAGCTTCGCGCCGAGCGGCTCGACGGCGCGGAGGAAGCGGTTGAACTCCGAGCTGCAATCCCGCAGACGGCAGGCATGGGTGATTTCGCGCGGGAGCTTGAAGGCAAAGCGGAACGACGCTGGCGTGCTTTCCATCCAATGCCGCACCGTTTCTTCGGTCGGAGCACCGCCCGGCGGGCAGTCCACCTCAACGGCCGGAAAATAGCGGGCGTAAAACTCGAGCCAGTAATCCTCGGGCAGGTCGGGCGGGTAAAAGCCGCCTCGCCATTCATCAAGCTTCCAGGCGCAGGCCCCGAGGCGGATCTTTTGCTGATCGGTTAGATTCAAGACGCCTTCCGTTTAATAAATCGGCCGGCGCGAGGCAAAAAGATGTGTCGCAAGAGCTGTTCGCCGTGAGACCGAAGGGCGTCGCTTCCCTTGACGGAAGGTCAAGCCGACCTACGGTTTTGGTTCCCGATGTCCCTCCGTTTCCGTATCGTTTTTGCCCTGCTCTGTAGTTCTGCCGTTCTGACCGCGGCACAGGGCGCTTCTGTCATTTTCAAGCCAGCCGGCGATCGCTACGAAGCGCCCGGTGACGAGAAGATGAGCGGCAGCGCGCAGCAGCTTTTTCAAATCGCGCAGGATGCAGAGAATCGCGGCGACCTTAGCCGTGCGCAAAAAGCTTACCGTGCAATCGTGCGGAAGTATCGTCGCGACGCGCTTGCCGCAGGCGCAGCCTACAACTTTGCGAAGATTACGGAGCGCCGTGGCGATTTACTGAAAGCGGCCGGCGCCTATCGCGTCGTGGTGGAGGAATATCCACGCAGCCCGCATTTCGACGAATCGATTGAGGCGCAGTTTCGGATCGGCGAGATCTATTTGGCTGGCAAAAGGACGAAACTCCTGGGCATTCCGTTCAAGCCTTCCATGGACAACGCGATCGAGATCTTTGCCGCGATCGTGCGCACTGCGCCTTACGGCAAATATACGGCGCGCGCGCAGTTCAACATCGGCGTTGCGAACGAGAAGCAGCACAACTCTCAGGCCGCCGTGCTCGCCTACCAGTCAGTGGTCGAGAAGTTCCCGGACAGTCCGCTCGCCGCCGACGCGCAGTATCAGATCGGTTACATCTGGCTAACGGCTTCCCGTGCCGGTGTCCATGACGCAAAAGCAGCCGATAACGCGCGGACAGCGTTCCAGGATTTCCTGTTCCGCTATCCGAAGAGCGAGAAGGTCGCACAAGCGCGTGAGAACCTGCGGATGCTCGAGCAGAAACAGACAACCGACGCGTATCAAATCGCCAAGTTTTACGACAAGCAAAAGAACTACCGCGCCGCTGTCATCTATTACAACGACGTGATCCGGCAACAGCCTGGCTCGACCGAGAGCAGCCATGCCAAAAAGCGCGTCGATGAGCTTCGCGCGAAGGTCGGCGAAGCTGGCCTGCAGCCCGCGGCGTTGACCGCAGCGACTGCAAAGAAGCCCAAAGCGAAGAATCCAATGCCGGTGCCGACTGGGGCCGAAAGTTCCGGCCGTGGTTCTTCTTCATCGGGCGGGAGTCCGAGCCAGTCCGCGCCGTTACCGCCGCCGGAATACGATGAGTCGCTGCCGCCGCCAGCTTCGATGGCGCCAGATAGCACGACTGCGCCGGCAACCCCGTCGCCTACGCCTTAGCAGTGACACGCTCGTTTGTCGCCGCTGTCGCGCTGTTCTGCCTCAGCGGCTGTGCCGGGTATCATGTTGGCAGCGTAAAGCCGAATTACCTGCGCGACGTCAAGTCGATCGCAGTGCAGAACTTCAAGAACGCCTCCTTCCGTCCTCGCGTGGAGACACTGGTGGCGAACAGCGTCATCAAGCAATTCCAGCAGGATGGCACCTTCCGCATCACCACTTCGGATAAGGCGGACGCTGTTCTTGAAGGCACCATTTCGTCGGTGGGTCGTAATCCAGCGCGGTCGGTTCGTGGCAACGTCCTGGCGACGAGAGAGTTCAACCTGACGGTCACTGTGGCTTACACATTGCGGGGGCGCGACGGGAAGCCTCTGGTCGGCCCTGCGAGCATCTCCGGCGCCACGAGTTTCTTCGTTGGCAGCGATGTCACAACCGATGAGCGCCAGGCGTTGCCGTTGGCTGCAGAAGAACTTGCCGTCCGTCTCGTGAGTCAGATCAGCGAAGGCTGGTGAGCCGCGTGAAGGGCGACGAGAAGCTCTGGGCCATTCTCAACGATAAGCTCGACCTGCTCCGCAGTACAGAGCGAATGCCGGAAGCGATCCGCGTCGGCGAGGCCGCGCTCGATCTGGCGAAACGAGCCTTTCCGGCAGATCACCCAAACGTTGCACTGAGCCTTGAGAAGCTTGGTCAACTGCATGATCAAGCTGGCGACCGCGCGGCCGCGAAGCCTTACCTTACTGCCGCTCACGCGGTTCTGACGAGTTCGACCGTGTCGGATCCTCGCTCGGTCTATCGGTCGGCGCGACGGCTCGGTTTTCTGGCCGATAATCTCGGCGAGACGGAAGAGGCGATCTTGTATTACGAGAAGGCGATCGACGCTGGCATGCAGCTGAAGGATCTGCCGTACGCGGACTTGGGGACGATGCTGAACAACATCGCGTTGATGTATCGAAAGTCGGGACGGCAGAAAGCGGCGGAGCCGTACTATCTGCACGCGCTCGAGATTTACGAAAAACAGCTCGGCCCCGAACATACCGACGTCGCTTCGGTGTTAAACAATCTCGCAGTGTTTTACACGAATGAGCGGCGCTTTGCCGAAGCGGAGAAAACGCATCTCCGCGCCCTGGCGATTCGTGAAAAGGTGCATGCCGCGACGCACCCCGACATCGCGCAATCGAAGTGCAATCTCGCGGTCGTTTACCATTCACGCGGCGACTACGCGCGTGCCTCGGAGTTATACCGGGAATCGCTGCAAGCTTGGGAAGAAGCAGCCGCAAAACTGCCGGCCGACTACGAGATCGTCGCGTCGAATTATGCGGATCTATTGCGTTCCCTTGGAAAAGCGAAACAGGCGGCACAGCTCGAAGAACGCGCGCGCAAAAAGCGGCGCGGCTGACGCAGCCGGTTTGCGCTTGCGCGGCATCGCGCGGCTGGCAACTTAGCAGCCGCTTCTCGCGAAGCTCACGTGGCGGAATGGCAGACGCGTACGGCTCAGGACCGTATGGGGAAACCCGTGGAGGTTCGACTCCTCTCGTGAGCATTTTCTGTGCGGGTGGAGCTGCTGTTGCAGAGGAAACATCACTGGTCATCCTCTTGTAGCTCCGAAAGCAATTCGTCCTTCAGATGTCGCCGCGCGGACTTCTTGATCGCGCGCCGCGAGGAAGTGACGGCGTCTTTCTCCGCCTGTCGTTCCCTACGGCTTTTCGGCTGCTCAGGATCCGGTGCGGCATGCTGAATCTTCGGACGATTTGCACCGACTTTGGTTTCCTTCGGGCGCGCATACGCATTCACTAGAAAGAGTTCGCAGTGACGAGCGAGGGCGGCCTTGCTTACACATCGGGCGAGCGGTGCTACGCTGCAGAGGTGACTGCAGCAAGCGAGGACCGTGATCCGGCAGCGGTTCGAATGATGTTCGGGCGAATCGCGCACCGTTACGATCTCGCGAATCATCTGCTCAGCGGCGGGATCGATTTCTGGTGGCGCAGATTAGCCGCGCAGACCGTCAAGTCGTGGAAGCCCGCACGGGTGCTCGACCTTGCCACCGGCAGTGGCGACCTCGCGCTAGCTATCGCCCGCCAGCTTCCGACGGCCGAAGTCACCGCAGCGGATTTTTCACCGGAGATGCTAAGGATCGCGCGCGCGAAAGGCGTCGCGCGAACGGTCGTCGCGGATGCGCTGAAGCTGCCGTTCTCTGATGCATCTTTCGAATGCGTCACGATTGCTTTCGGCCTCAGGAATATGGTCGATTGGTCGGCGGCTTTGCGCGAAACAGCCCGCGTGTTAGACGATCGCGGTCACCTGTTAGTCCTGGACTTCTCGATTCCTGCGGGAGCGCTCCGCCCAGCGTATCGGTTTTACCTGCACCACATTCTGCCGCGCTTGGCTGCTGTCGTCACTGGCCAGCAGGACGCCTACGACTACTTGGGTGATTCGATCGAGAAATTTCCGAGCGGTCGCGCGATGACCGAGTTGATTGACGCAAACGGCTTCCGCTCGGCGTCTGCGCGAGCGCTGACGGGAGGCGTCGCGGCCATGTACATTGCTACGAAGAGCAACGATCCCCGTTAGGGCGCACGCGTTCCGGCAGGCGCAGGCGCGTCCGGCATAAGCGGCAAACGCAGCGCGTTGAAATCCGGATTGCTCAGCGCGAAAACACCGTCCCGTCCGTCCACGCGCGCATACCACATCCCATCGCCGACGGGGCCACCAACCGTGAGCTTATGGACTGCCTTGTCATCAACTGACGTCGTGAAGTTCACCACAATCTGCGGCTTCTCGAAAGCAGTCGGCGGCACCGGAGCCGCAAGCCAGCGCGCCGCGCGTAAGTTGGTCAGGGTGTTCAACAGCGATTGGAGGTTCACGGCGTTGATCGGTTCGCTGCCCGTAGCACGTGTCCACTCGTTGTTCGCGCCACGCACCAGCGCCGCTTCGGCGGTTGTGGCAACACTGAGTCGATGGACCTCGTCCGGCTTGAACTTGAAGATCGAAACGTCCTGCCATTGCGTCGGATCTTTGGAAATCTCGTCGAGCAAACCTCGCCGGACGGCGACGATGAACGGTTCCTCACCGACACGCGCGTAGACGATGTCACCATCGATCTTGCCGAAGCTAACGGTGGCGAACGGATGCTCGCCTGCGCCGCTTTCGGCCGTGTTCTCAGAAGCGAAAGAGCTGAACGTCAGCTGAACTTGCGGATGATCGAGCCCGTACTTCGGCAGGTCGGAAGCGACATCTTCCACAAACCTCGAGACCTGCTCGTTTTTCAACGTCTCAAGGAGCCGATTAACCTCCCCAGCGTTCGCGAGTCGATTGTCGCGGTTCGAGATGTTCCAGCCGCCTTCTTTACGCGCTAACACCGTTTTGCCGCTGTCCTTCACGTCGATCGTGAGCCGATCGAGATTGTCAGTATCGATGCGGACAAGATGCCGGTCGCGAAGATCGGCGGGCGTCAGCTTCAGGATGTCTTCGATCTTTTTCGGAAGCGTATAAACGAAATTGCGCGCGGAGAACCGCACATAAACCTGATCCTGTTCTTTCTCTGGCACGCCGCCGATCTGCAGCGTCTGACCCTGCTGATCGTTACCACTGAATAGCGTCACCGAGCCACGCGCCTCCGCCAGGCCGTACGGCTGCAGATCAACGCGGTCTTCTGCGACGAATTGCAGAATGCGCGCGGTCGTGATCTGCGCGAGAAGATCAGCTATTTTCTGCGGATCGGCGCGTGCGCGCAACGGCTTCACGATCTCCCAGAACTGTCCCTGTTTCTGGACTTCCATCTCGCCGGCGGCTGTCTTCAGAACTACCCGCGTGACCTGCGCGGCGCTCAGGTCGGTTAATTTGCGATCGCGGAATTCCTCCGGCTTTTTCGAGATGCTCGTGCGGACAGTTTGCCGCGCGAGGTACGTCTCTTTGTTGTTCTCGAAACGGACATACATCTTCCCTTCCAAGGCCGCTTCTTTGCCGAACAAAATTTCGGCCGGCATGTTCTTGCCGAGAAGTTTCAGACGCAGCTTCGGTTTCACGAGGTCGTATTCTTCGAGCCGGCTTTTGTCGGCTTCGATTTCCTTCGCGGTGAACGTCTGGTCCTTCTGCCACGTCTCTAGATCTGTCAGGAGTGTTTCGATCGCGGCGCGATCAGCCTGATCATTAATTGGCGTCTCGAGCCGCCATTTGTCACCGGATCGGCGCAGTTCCGTTTTATCGTCGCCATTCTGGATGACGATGCCTTCGACGTTGTCGCGTTCGAAATTCAGGACGTTCTGCGCCCGTCGCGCTGACTCTTCGGTATTCGGCCGGTCCTTATCGTAGAAGATCACCCAGCATGATCCCGCGATCGCTAACGCGAGGAGGATGATCGTCGTCTTCGTTCTCATCGGACTCCGGCGGTTCGTCTACGCACGGCGCTTCCACCAGACCGCCACGCCAATGACGGCGGGGACGAGCGGCATCAGCACGAGGATCAGCCAACGCAGATTGCGCATCGCATCTTCATCGAGGCTGAAGGTCAACGTCGTTGGCACCTTCGGCGCGATGCCGATCAGCTGCTCGCGGCTCAGTAGCCAGTTGATGCTGCCGGAGATGAAATCGAGCCCCTGCTGGTCCTGCGTGAGCGCGTTATCCTGCACGAAACCCGAGCTGCTCACGACGACCATGCGCGACGAGTTGGTCTGCACGCGTTCGTCATTGCTGCCGCCTTTCTCGACCGAGACGGCGATGTTCAGCGGGGCTTCATGGTCGCGGCCCTGCGTGAATTGCAACGCAGTTTCGTCCGTTGAGTTGTAATCCATTTCCCCCCAATAGCCTTTCTCCGCCTGCGCGAGCGGCTGCACTTTTATCGGCGACGGATGTGACGGATCCTGCGGCGCGATGTCGATCGAGGAGGCACCTCCGAGGAACGGCGCGCGCACATCGGCAAGACGTTTCGTGATCGGGCTGTCGCCGTTGAACCGCGCGAGCACATCGCGGACGCGTGCCACTTCCTGAATGCCGGTCTTCACATTCGCCATCAGCCGGTCGTCATTCACCTTCACGCCGAGCTCCGCGAGGAACGCGGTCAACTTCGGTGTCTTCGCGGTGGGGTCGAGCAAGAGCAGGATGCGCCCCTGCTTGTCCCAAAACTCGTGCAACAACTGCATCTCGCGGTCGGAAAGATCGTACTGCGGGCCGACGATCATGAGCGCTTTGATCTCTTCCGGAATCGCCGGCACTTCGAAGAGATTTAGCTCCTGCAGCTTGATGTTCTCGTTCTCGATAAACGTCTTCAGCACGGAAATCGGGCTGCGCGCGCCTTCTTCGGGACGCAGTGTCGGCGAGATTTTCGCAGCAGCGTCCGCAATCGGCGGCTCCTTGTGGCCCAGCACGTAGCCGATCACGTTCTTCTTCCCTTCTACGAGATCCATCATGGCGCTCGTGATCGCCTGTTCGCCTTTGAACGCCGCCACTTTCGGCCCTTCGCCGATCATCGGATTACCCGGATCGATCTCGGCCATTTCCGATGCTTTGACCGTCTTGTTTCGGCCTTCGTAATCGACAACGATCAGGCTTTCGTCGCTGACGACTTTGTATTTATCGAACACCTCTTTCGCCCGCGAGAGGTTACGCTCCGGATCGATGTTCTCGACGTCGATTTTCCCTTTCGACGCATACTGATATTCGGTCAGCAGATTCTGCACATCCTGGCCGATCGGATTGCCACCACCGAAGAAAACGGTTAGCCGCATCTTACCTTTGATCGAATCGACGAAGCGTTTCGACTTATCGGAAAGTTCATACTTCTTGTCGCGCGAAAGGTCCCAGCGGCGGTAATGCGAAAAGCCACCGTAGTTAGCCAGCGCGGCGAGGAAGAGGATAAGCGCGACCTGCAAGAGAACATTAAGTCCAATACCGACGCGGTTGATCTTCTTCGGCTTCGCCGTTGAAGGAGTTGTTTTCTGGTCGTCGGCCATCGTTACATCCTCCATTTGCGCGATTGGAACGCCAGGTGCGTAAGCGCCAGCATCACGATCGTCATGCTGACGTAGAGCACCATGGGACGTGTATCGATCTCACCACGAGAGAGTGTTCCCATCTGCTCGATCGCGGAAAAGTAGCCGAGTAACTGACGGGTCGTGGAGCTGATCTCCTGCAGAATGAATGACACTAGCCCGAGGAAGAAAAGCAGCGTGATCGTGCAGAAAGAAATGATCGCCGCGACGATCTGGTTCTTCGTCAACACCGACGCAAAACAGCCGACTGAAAGATAGAACATGCCGAGTAACAGCAGCATTAGGTAGCTGCCGAGATAGCCGCCGAAAGAGTTAGCGGCCGGTTGATGTGTGACCTTCTGGAAGATCGCGAAGTAGAGCAGTGTCGGGACCCAAAGAACCACATAGAAAAAGAGCGCACCGAAGAACTTGGAAAGCACCACCTGCCAGTCGCGCACGGGAGCAGTCATGAGCGGCTCGATCGTGCCGAGTTTAAACTCCTCCGCGAATAGACGCATTGTAATGAGCGGGAAGATGAGGACGAAGGCGAACCAGAAGAAGACGGAGTTGAAGAACGCTTCCTGAACGGTGTAGCCGACTGGGCGGCCGTTCATAAAGGAGAGCTGGATGTAGAAGTCGAACCCGCTCACGAGCAGGAAAAACACCAGGACAATGTAAGCGATCGGCGAGTAGAAGTAACTGCGGATCTCGCGCTTCAGAAGGGTGAAGAATTTGCTCATGGTTGTTACTAGCCGCTACGCTCGTCCTAAGCGCACTCCGCAGCTGTCATCCTGAGTCGCGCAGACGATGAAGGATCTCACATCGACACGAGCGACGTTCCTTGCCCGCAGGTGTGACTGACACTGCGGTCGAGAGATCCTTCGGCCGTCTGCGCGGCTCAGGATGACGGCTGGCGATGCTGCCGTCGCTTCTGCGGCACTCATATTAGACATCATCGGCATGCGTGATCTCGACGAAGACATCTTCGAGTGTCGCCTTCCGCTGCGACAGCTCGCGGACGGACCAACGTCGCACCATCGCGAGCTGGAAGATCTGCTCGCGCACATCGGCGCCTGACTCGACTCGGAGCGAAAACGTTTGCCAGTCGCCCTCGGCAATTGTCGTCACATCACGCACGCCCGGAATTTGCTTCAACTGCTCCGCGCCGTTGTCCTGACCTACTTTCGCCTCCAGGTGAACGCCGCCGGCAGTGCGGATTTCCCCTAGCAAGTTCTCCGGCGTATCACATGCTTCGATCCGGCCTTTGTTGATGATGATGACGCGACTGCAGGTCATCTCGACTTCTGGAAGGATGTGCGTGGAAAGAAGAATCGTGTGCTGTTTCCCGAGGTTCTTGATCAGGTCGCGCACCTGCCGGATCTGATTTGGATCGAGCCCGCTCGTCGGCTCATCGAGGATCAAAAGATCAGGTTCGTGCACCAATGCATCAGCCAGGCCGACGCGCTGCCGATAACCTTTGGAAAGCGCGCCAATCAGCTTCTTCTCGACGTCTTTTAGTCCGCAGAGTTCCTTCACGTCGCCTACGCGTTCGTGGATCCGGCGATGCGGCACTCCTTTCAGGGCCGCGCGGTAGTTGAGATATTCCGTCACGCGCATTTCGCCATAGAGTGGCACGTTCTCGGGCATGTAACCGAGATGCGAGCGCGCCTGCAGCGACTGCTCGAAGACGTCGAAGCCCGCGATCGAAACACGCCCCGAAGTAGGCGGCATGAAGCTCGAGAGAATGCGCATCGTCGTGCTCTTGCCGGCACCGTTCGGCCCGAGGAATCCCATGATCTCGCCTTTGCCGACCTCAAAGCTGAGGTCGCGGATGGCGGTGTGGCCGGCGTAGCGTTTTGTCAGGTTTTCGACCTTGATCATGTTTCGGTAATTCCTTAAGACAACTCAACCGGCAGAGTGTTGCAGATTTTTTTCGCGCACTTAGCGCGCCGTCAATGTCACCGTCTCGACTCGCGGCGACTGATTACCCGCGCGAATGATTCCGACCGTGAAATCGACCGACGTGCCGCTGCGCGCGCGGGCGAGGAGTTTCTCCACCTGCGCGACAGAGCGGACATCGTATTTACCGACGCGGTAGACCACGAGGCCGCGTTCGATCCCGACACTCTCCGCCGGACTCCCGGCTTCGACGGCGCTGACCAGCACGCCTTTGCCGGCGGCTAATCCGAGCGCATCGGTGAGGTCTTGCGTGAGGTCCTGAAGTTGCAGGCCGAACAAGCGATTCGCCGCGGAACTTTGGGTGCGATCATCAGCCAGGGTGGCTCTCGGCACCGGCTGGTTCGCGGCAATTTTCTTGAACTCCGCGACCGTGTCGCGAACCGTGTCTGCGGGAATTGCGAACCCGACCCCTTGCGTCGGTACCCCCTGCGGGGTGAACGCCATCTTCGCCGAACTGACGCCGATGAGCCGCGCGGACAAATCAATCAACGGCCCGCCGCTATTGCCCGGATTAATCGCGGCGTCCGTCTGAAGCAGGTTCTTGTATTCGATGTTCGCGATCGTGATGTCGCGCTTCATTCCGCTGAGCACGCCGCGACTGATCGAGCTGCTGTAGCCGAGCGCATTCCCGACCACGATGACGGTCTGGCCGAGGAGATTTGGCGAAGGCTGATCGAGCGAAATGAAGGGCAACGGTTCTTTCGCGTCGATCTTAATCAGCGCGAGGTCTTTCTTCTCGTCGCCGGTGATGAAACGCGCCGGCACGGTTTTGCCATCACTCATAGTGACTTCAATCTTCAGGTCAGCCGCGCGTTCCACGACGTGCTGGTTCGTTACGATATAGCCCGCCGGATCGACGATAAACCCAGAGCCGAGGCTCTGCAGCGTCTGCCGGATTTCACGCGGACGGCTTCGATAATTCCCGAAATATTGCGCCGCGAAATCCTCAAACGGATCACGCCCCCGGCGTCGCACGACCCGCTCCGTGTTGATGTTCACCACCGCTGGCAAGACCTTCGCGACGGCGAGCACCGTTGGCTCGGATGCCGGGTCCGCCTGCGCCAGCAAGTTCGCGGGGCGCGCGAGCAGCAACAGTGCGCCAGCCGCGAGCGCTGCTGTCCGAGTGGCTCGGTGCGTCATGTGCGGGGGAAGTAACGGGGTCGCTTCGGGACTGTCAACTTGCCCTCCCTCGTATCGGCGGCAGATTTACGGTCCATGCGTCCTTCGTT
>JALYXP010000176.1 GCA_030947045.1 Verrucomicrobiota bacterium
GCTTTACCATTAAGCTACACCCGCGAGCCGGGTAAGCTGCCGCGCGCGGCGGCGGCTGCCAAGCTCTTTCTGGAGCGCAGACCTGAAGCACGATTGCAGCTACAGCAACTCTACATTCGTTCTCGGCGCGTTCGGCCCTTGTCACAGACGCGACTCGCGGATACGAACTGACGCATGAAAACGCTCCCGTTCTTCCTCGTCGCGGCTGCGCTGCTCACAACCATCGCGCGCGCAGACCTGACCATTGTGCAGAACGTAGAAGGCGGCGGCCCGATCACGAAAATGACGATTAAGATCAAAGGCGATCAGACGCGCATCGACCCGAGTCCGGAGGTCAGCACCATCATCAACAACAAGACTGGTGACATGCTGAACCTGATGAACGGCCAGAAGAAATACCTGCGGTTATCTGGCGATAAGGCAAAAGCTGTGGCGGAGATGGCTGCGAAAGCGGGCCAGAAGAAGACGGCGGGTGAGAAGCCAAAGCTGGTCCCAACCGGAAAGAAAGAAATGATCAACGGCTACGAAGCCAGTGAGTACACCTGCGAAGCTGAGGGGTTTAAGGCGAGCTACTGGTTTTCGACCACCTATCCCGACGCCGCGAACATCATGAAGCAACTGCAGGCAATGACGCCCGCGGCGTGGAATATCGGCGCGCAGAACATGCCGGATTACCGGGACTTTCCAGGATTGCCGTTGCGTTCAGACCTGACGATCGAAGGCAAGCACGTCGTCACGACCATTGCGTCCGTGACGCAAGACCCGATCAGCGACGCGGAGTTCGCGCCGCCAGCGGGATTCGAAGAGATGAAGATGCCCGACATCGGCAGCATGCTCGGCGGCAAGCAGGAGACCGCGAAGCCGAAGAAGAATAAGTAACGAACGATGAAGGGCGGCTCTCCGCGATTCATCCTCGCATCCGGATCGCCGCGACGCAGAGAGCTGCTGTCGGCGGCCGGGTTTCAGTTCGAGGTGATCGCGCCACGTACACCCGAGACTGCCGAGCGGGCGTTGACGATCCGCGAATTAACCACGGCAAATGCGACGCGAAAAGCGCTCGCTGTCGCGCGCGCACAACCGCATGCGGTGGTGCTCGGAGCTGACACCTTGGTCGCCCTTGATGGCAACGTCATCGGCAAACCAGCCGACATGAAGGAAGCATTGGCAATCGTCGAGCGCCTGAATGGTCGCGTGCATCGGGTGTGCACCAGCGTCTTCCTTTGCTCCGTGGCAGGAGCACGCCGAAACAGCTTCTCCGTCATCTCGGAAGTGGAATTCCGAAACCTTCGCCGCGCGGAAATTTGCGCCTATCTAGAGAAGATCAATCCGCTCGATAAGGCTGGCGCCTATGCGGCCCAAGGCTACGGCGGTGAGATCATCCGCGAAATTCGCGGCTCCTACACAAACGTCGTCGGCCTGCCAATGGATGAGACGGCGACTGCGCTGGCTAGATTCGGCGTCGCGCCGGTCGCTCGTTAGGGGAGGTGAGTGCGGCCGAACCAGAGGCGTCGACTTCTCGTCCGCTACAGGTAACGTTCTGACGTGTCGGAAGTTAAGGAACGACGGCGGTGGCTGATGCAGTGGTTTGCGATCATCGCGTTGGCGTTGCCGTTCATGGCTGCGTGTCAGCGTCAAACCGATACGGTTTCAGGGACAATCGAAGTGGACGAGGTGCACGTGGCGCCGCGGGTCGGTGGGCGCGTGGAAAAGATTTTTGCACGCGAAGGCGACACGCTGCATGCGGGCGATCCGATCGTGCAGTTGGAGGCGTCGGAGTTAACGGCGCGGCGCGACTTCGCCGCTGCGCAATTCGCGGAGCTCAAAAAAGGCGCACGCACCCAGGAAATCGAGGCCGCCAAACAGGAATGGGAATCGCAGGCGGCGCAGCTGGAGTTCGCGCGCGCGGATGCGAAGCGCGCGCAGGATCTTCTGAAGACGAGCACAATCTCGTCGAGCGAAGCGCAACGTTCAATCTCGAACGCGACCGCGCTGGAGCGAACCGCCGGCGCAGCGCGGCAGCGGTACGAAATGTTGCGCGAAGGAACGCGTGAGGAACGCGTCGCGCAATCGCGCGCGCAGCTGCAGGAGATCAATTCGCAGTTGAACGAGATGAGAGTCGTCGCGCCGTCAGACTGCGTGCTCGAAATCTTGAGCGTTAAAGTAGGCGACGTGCTGGCGCCGAATCGCGAGGTCGCGACGCTGATTTTGCCGACCTATCTATGGGTGCGCGTCTACGTGCCGCAGCCATGGCTTGGCTACATCAAGATCGGCGAAGAGGTGCGGGCGCGAGTCGATTCATTCCGCGACCAGGAATTCCGCGGAGTGGTCGAACAGATCAATCGACAGGCGGAGTTCACGCCTCGGAATGTACAGACGGCGGAAGATCGGATCCGGCAAGTGTTCGGTGTGAAGGTCCGGCTGGAAAATCGGGACGATAAATTGCGCGCCGGGATGTCGGCGGACGTGACGTTTCCGAACGTGCCGAAATGAGCACTCTGTCATCCCGAGCGAAGTCGAGGTACCCCGTGGCATTACCTCAAGTAGCGCAACGGGATCTCTCGACTGCGCTCCACGCTGTTCCGCTCCG
>JALYXP010000363.1 GCA_030947045.1 Verrucomicrobiota bacterium
AATCGCCTGCGTCGTTCAACTAATGCGCCGCGAATGTGAGCAGACCTTCTTTCGCATCGACGCGAATCGTCTGCCCCTCACTGAACTTGCCCTCGAGAATGTCGAGGCTTAGCGGATCGAGAATAAACCGCTGAATCGCTCGTTTCAGCGGTCGCGCTCCGTAAATCGGATCGTTGCCTTCGCGCGCCACGAGGGCTTTAGCAGAATCGCTTAGTTCGAGCGTGATCTTCTGCTTCTCGAGGCGCCGGATCAATCGCTTCAGCTGAATCTCTACGATCATCTTCAGCTCCTCGTCGTCGAGTCGGTCGAAGATGATGATCTCATCCACGCGATTCAAAAATTCGGGCCGAAAATGTTGCCGTAACGCCTCCATCACGAGCGGTGAATGTTTCTCGCGATTCCACTCATCGGTGATGAACTGCGAACCAATGTTCGATGTCATGATGATGACGGTGTTCTTGAAATCGACGGTTCTTCCCTGCCCGTCCGTGATCCGCCCGTCATCCAGCACCTGCAGCAACACGTTGAAGACATCGCCGTGCGCCTTTTCGATCTCGTCGAAGAGGATCACCGAATACGGTTTCCGCCGCACCGCTTCGCTCAATTGCCCGCCTTCTTCGTAGCCAACGTATCCAGGCGGAGCACCGATGAGTCGAGCAACGGTGTGCTTCTCCATGTACTCGCTCATGTCGATGCGGATCATCGCGTTCTCGTCATCGAAGAGGAACTCCGCCAAGGCACGCGACAGCTCCGTTTTGCCGACACCGGTCGGTCCGAGGAAGATGAACGAACCGATCGGCCGATTCTCGTCCTGCAATCCTGCGCGCGCGCGGCGAACCGCATTTGAGACCGCGACGATCGCGGCGCGCTGGCCGATCACCCGTTGCGCGAGGCGCTCTTCCATCTTCACCAGCTTCTCGCGTTCGCCTTCCTGCAGCCGCGAGACAGGGATGTGCGTCCAGCTCGCCACGACTTGCGCGATGTCTTCCTCGGTTACTTCCTCCTTCAGCATCTGGCCGCTTTCCTGGAGGGTTCCGAGCTTCTTGTTGTGCTCTTCGAGCTGGTGCGTTAGCTCAGGAATTCGCCCGTACTGAATCTCGCTGGCTCGTGCTAACTCGCCGCGGCGTTGCGCCTGTTCGAGCTCCGTTCGCGCCGCTTCCAGCTCCTCTTGGAGCTTGCGTGATTTATCGATCTCGCCTTTTTCATTTTGCCACTGCGCTTTTAGCTTCGCGCTTTCTTCTTTTAGATCCGCCAGCTCCCTTTCGAGTTTCGCCAGTCGCTCCTTACTGGCCGGATCTTTCTCTTTCTTCAACGCCTGCCGCTCCATCTCTCGCTGCATGATGTCGCGTTCGATCATGTCGATCTCCGTCGGCATCGAATCGAGCTCGATTTTTAAGCGCGACGCCGCTTCGTCCATTAGGTCGACGGCTTTATCTGGCAGAAACCGATCGCTGATGTAGCGATCGGAAAGCACCGCGGCGGCGACCAGCGCAGCGTCTCGAATACGCACGCCGTGATGCACCTCGTAGCGCTCCTTCAGTCCGCGCAGAATCGCAATCGCGTCTTCGACGCTTGGCTCCTCCACCATCACTGGCTGGAAGCGCCGCTCCAGCGCCGCGTCCTTCTCGATGTACTTGCGATATTCATCGAGCGTGGTCGCGCCGATCGTCCGCAGCTCTCCGCGCGCGAGTTGCGGCTTCAACAAGTTTGAAGCGTCGACCGATCCTTCCGCTGCACCAGCTCCGACGATGGTGTGTAGCTCATCGATGAACAGGATGATCTCGCCTTGCGAATCCGTTACTTCTTTCAGGAACGCCTTCAGCCGATCCTCGAATTCACCTCGGAACTTCGCGCCCGCGACCATCGAGCCAATGTCCATCGCGATCAGTTTCTTTCGCTTCAGGGATTCCGGCACATCGCCGCTGATGATGCGGCGCGCGAGACCTTCCACGATCGCCGTTTTACCGACGCCCGGTTCACCGATTAGCACCGGATTATTCTTCGTGCGCCGGGATAACACCTGCATCACGCGGCGGATCTCGTCGTCACGTCCGATCACCGGATCGATCTTTCCTTTGCGAGCCTGCTCCGTCAGATCGCGGCCATATTTCTCGAGCGTCTGATATTTGCCTTCCGGGTTCTGATCGGTCACGCGTTGCGAGCCTCGCACCTGCTGGAGCGCCTGCATCAGTTTGTCACGCGTTACGCCTAACGACTTCAGCGTTCGCGCCGCAGCGTTGTCCGAATCGCCTAGCGCGATCAGGTAATGCTCCGCGCTCAGGAATTCATCCTTCAGCTTCGCCATCTCGCGCTCGGCGGAGTCGATCGTCGCCCGCAGCTCGTTGCTGATGCGGAGATCCGCGCTTCCGTGAATCGACGGGCGTCGTTTTAGCTCCTGCTCCAATCGCTCGCGCAGCGTATTCGCGACGACTCCGACCTTCTCGAGCAGCGGTCGAGTAACGCCGTCGGTTTGATCGAGCAGCGCTGTTAAGAAATGCTCGTTCGAGATTTCGGCGTGGTTGTGCTGACCGGCAACGTCATGCGCCGCCTGCAGCGCTTCCTGCATTTTCTGGGTAAATTTGTCGGGTCGCATAGCGGTTTTCGTCACAGACAATTCGCACCCGCCCGGCGTTCAAG
>JALYXP010000107.1 GCA_030947045.1 Verrucomicrobiota bacterium
ACGATCAGCGATCGCATTTCGCATCGGCTCCAATGTCAGTCTTGCGGTTTCACGACCAGCGAAGGTTCCGCGAAATTTTCGGAACGGGCGGTTTGCCCTTATTGCGATGGTCCTCTCGTTAGGCGAACTGACGACGACGCGGAGGTGCTGCAGAAGCGGCTGGCGGAGTTCAACACGAAGACGCAGCCACTCGCCGACCGCTACGACCGCGAGGGATTGCTGCGCAAGATCGACGGCAACCGCGACCGCGAAGCTGTCTTCGCAGACATTCAACGTCTGATCGAGCAGACGGCATGATTCCGATTAAGACCGCGAAAGAGGTCGAAAAAATGCGGCGCGCTTGCCGGACCGCGAGCGAGATTCTTGAGAGCGTTAGTGACCTCGTTCGACCCGGAATTTCGACGAAAGAAATCGATCAAGCGGCGGCTGATTTGATGCAGGAAGCCGGCGTGAAAAGCGCATTTCTCGGCTATCGGCTTGGCCACCGTGTGTTCCCTGGAAACATCTGCATCTCGCTAAATGACGAGATCGTTCACGGCATCGGCAGCCAGCGCCGGATCCAATATGGTGACATCGTGAAGCTCGATATCGGTGTGATCCAGGACGGCTGGGTAGGGGATACCGCTTCGACGGTTGCCGTCGGCATGATAGACGAGCGCACGGAGAAGCTGCTGCGCGTCACAGAGAACGCTTTGCGGCGCGCGATTTCGGTCACGTCAGAAGGCACTCGGCTCGGCGATGTCTGCGCAGAAGTAGAAGAAGAGGCGCTCGCCGGCGGCTTTAATGTGGTCCGGGAGTTTGTCGGTCACGGCGTTGGACGGAAGCTGCACGAAGAGCCGCAGGTGCCAAACTACGGTAAGCGCGGGACCGGGCCGCGGCTGAAGTCGGGCATGACGCTGGCGATCGAGCCGATGATCAATGCCGGCACGGCGGCGGTTAAGTTACTCGACGATGGATGGACCGTCTGCACGGCTGACAGCAAGCCCTCCGCACATTTCGAACACACCGTCTTGGTCACTTCCGCCGACGCGGAAATCCTCACCGCGCGCGGCAAAACGCAGCTCCGATGAAACTCGCCGCGAAAGACCGCAAAACACTAGTCCGCAGTGGATTCGCGCCTTGCCAGCCGGGAAACCTCTGCTACAAGTTTCAACCTACGATTTGTCGGAGGGGCGGACATGTTCCGCCGGGAGTGACAACGCGGAGCTGATCTCCGCGTTTTTCGTCTCGATGAATCACCGCCAGCTATGAAAGTGCGACCCTCAGTAAAAAGACTTTGTGAAGCGTGCAAGATCGTGAAGCGCAAGAATGTTGTGCGCGTGATCTGCAAGAACCCGCGGCATAAACAGCGCCAGGGCTAACAACTAATTTATGCCACGTTTACTTGGAGTAGAAATTCCGTCGGAGAAGCGCATTGAAGCGTCTCTCACCTACATTTACGGCATCGGGCCGACGACCGCGAAACGGATCCTCGAGCAGACAAACATTGATCCGAGCATCCGCGCGCGTGAGTTAAGCCCGCAGCAGCTGAATGACATCATCCACGCGATCACTGGTAACAAACACCTGATCGAAGGCGACTTGCGACGTGAGTTGCAGGGCAATCTCAAGCGGCTTCAGGCGATTAACTGTTACCGCGGTATTCGTCATCGCCGCGGGCTGCCAGTGCGCGGCCAGAGAACTTCCACCAATGCGCGGACCCGCAAAGGCCCTCGTAAGACAGTTGGTGTGATTCGGAACAAGGACGCGAAAGCAGGGAAGTAGAATTTTAAGGTAAGAAAATCGAGATGGCTGATTCAGAAGAAAACAAACCCGCTGACGCTGCGGCGCCTGCGCCGAAGAAACCCAAAGCCAAAGCTGACGCGCCGCAAGGTGGCAGCTCCGCTCCCGCTGGTGACGCGCCTCCGGCTCCCGTTGCCGCTCCGGCTGCTCCAGAGTCAGACGCTGCTGCAGCTCCTTCGGCTCCGGCGGATGCCGCAGCCCCAGCTGCTCCCGCCGCTAAGCCGGCTAAGAAAACAGCCAAGGCTAAAAAGGAAGCTGCCGCTCCTGAACCGCCGAAGGTTGAAAATCTTTCGCTCGACCCGAACGACGTTGAGAAGCCAAAGATCATCAAGGCCAAGGGGAGCAAGAATGTGCACTCGGGCGTTGCTCACGTTCTCTCCACTTTTAACAACACGATTGTCACGATCACCGACTTGAACGGCAACGTGATCGGCTGGTCGAGTGCCGGTAAAGTCGGCTTCAAAGGCTCGCGCAAAAGTACCGCTTACGCCGCGCAGATGGTCGCCCAGGATGCATCACGTCAGGCGATGGGCCATGGTTTGAAGGAAGTCGAAGTCCTCGTCCGGGGACCGGGCGCAGGCCGCGAGTCAGCGGTGCGTGCTCTACAAGCCATCGGCCTTGACCTTACCGTCATCCGCGACGTGACCCCGGTACCGCACAACGGCTGCCGTCCGCCGAAGCAGCGCCGCGTTTGATCCTCATTCTTACTTAGCGACACTTACTTTTCATGGGCAGATACACAGGACCTAAAACCAAAGTCGCGCGGCGCTATGGCGTGCCGCTCTTTGGGCCATCGAAATCCCTCGAGCGGAAAAATTATCCGCCAGGAATGCACGGACCGAAGGGTTCGCGTCGCAAACAATCTGACTACGCTGTCGCTCTCGGTGAGAAGCAGAAGCTTCGGTATCAGTATGGTATCCTCGAGAAGCAATTCCGTCGGATTTTCCAGACGGCCCTGCGTCGGCGTGGTGTCACGGGTGAAACCCTCTTGCAATTGCTCGAGACTCGCCTCGACAACGTCGTTTTCCGGCTGGGCCTCGCTAACACTCGCAGTGGTGCGCGCCAGCTCGTGTCGCATGGCCACGTGCTCGTGAACGGCCACGGTGTGAACATAGCTTCCTATAACGTGAAAGCCGGCGACGAAGTGATGATCAAGGACCGTCCGAAATCACGCCAGCTCGCGGTGCGGAATCTCGAGCTCACACAGATCGCGCCCGTTCCTGATTGGCTGGTAGCGAACCGCGATGCGATGAGCGGCAAAGTTGCACGTATTCCTGCACGTGACGAGATGCAGCCGATGGTGAACGAGCAGTTGATCGTCGAGCTTTACTCGCGCTAGAGCGAGATAACGGCGTCCTGCCGCTACAAACCGGTTTCGAGCGTCTCGAGGTACTCGAGTGCCTTGCCGTAGCTGCGACGCTGTAGGAAATGCCGCAGCTGTGGATCAATCTGGCTGGGTAGCTGTTGCTCAATTCCCTCGAGACGCTCAGACGCGACACGCAATCGCTTCGTGTGTGCTGCCGGATCGCGCCGGCTAGTTTCGTCACTGATGATCGCGAGGCGTTCACGCAGCGCTCGCGCCAAATCGATTAGGAGTGGATCCACGTGACGAATAGCCGCAGGTCAGTAGCGCCGAACGCTGACGCTCAGGTTCGAGGCTGTGCGGCCTCTTCCAGCAGCTGCCGTTTGGCTTCCAGCCAGTCGTGCGCGGAGTCCCCTGGGAGCCCATGCTGAAGTCGCTTTTCTGCGAGGAAGTATGCGCGAAGCTGGATCTCGGAATCGGTTGGCTCGGCTGCCATCGGTGAAGTCACCTTCGGTTTTGGCGGCTGTTTCCTCACGCCCTTTGCACCAGCGGTGGACTTGCTTTTCGCGCCGCGAGTTTTCGCTGCAGACTTCGCCGGGCGTGTTGCAGCTGTCTTCGCCTTTGATGGCGCCTTGGTTGTCGTCACCGCTGATGGTTTGTCGGCTTGTTCAGGTTTTTGTTTTGTCGGGGTCTTGCGCACAGTGTTTGAGGTTGTCGAACCGTTCACTTCCACGCGCTTCCTTTGCAAGCGATTTTGCAAACCCGTTGCATGCGCACAGGCGAATCCGTTACGGTTTGCTTGTGCGACATTTTATCTTCCGTTGGATGGTGACCAGCGTCTCCGTTATCATCGTGTCCGAGCTGATCCCAGGGATTCGCCGCGACACAATCGGCAGCGCCCTCGGTGCGGCGTTGTTGCTCGGCATCCTGAACGCCTTTGTCCGTCCTGTTCTCCTGCTTCTCGGGGCGCCTTTAATTCTCTTTACTCTTGGGTTGTTCATCCTTGTGGTGAACGGCCTGATGTTGCTTTGGGTTCCGAGCTTCGTGCCCGGGTTTCACGTCGACAGTTTCGGAAGCGCTTTCTGGGGCGCTCTCGTCATTGGCGTGATCAGTTGGACGTTAAGCGCGTTTTTCCGCGGAAGTGACGGTCGGGTGCATGTTCTGACGCATCATACGCAGATCAAGCGTGTCCCTGGCCGCGTCGTTGACGCGGACGAGCGACGCTAGCGAACAGCATGTTGGGCGAACGAACCACGCCGGGTGCGTTGCGCGTCAAGATCTGCGGCATCACAACAGAAGAGGACGCTCGCGCGGCAGCGGAGGCCGGAGCCGATGCAATCGGTCTCAACTGTTTCCGCGGGAGCAAGCGCTTCCTCGAGCTCGAGCCAGCTGCTGTGTGGCTTAGCCGGCTCCCGGCTTCGCTAATCAAGGTCGCCGTGGCAGTGAATCTTCCGTTCGATCAGGCACTGGCTATCGCGCGATTGCCGTTCATCGACTCGTTGCAACTGCATGGCCACGAGACGCCTGAATTTTGTGCTGCCCTTAAGCGGGCTGGCGTCCGATTTGGAAAGGCGCTTCCGGCTGCTGATGCGCAGTCGCTTGCGGGCGCGGAGCTTTACGCGACGAAAACCATCGTGATGGACTCAACCGCGGCTGGAGCTTTCGGCGGCACGGGAAAGACATTTCCATGGGAGATCGGACGAAAGTTTGTTGAGGAACATCCTGACGTCGCCGCGATTCTAGCCGGCGGTTTGACACCCGAGAACGTCGCGGAAGCAGTGCGAGAGGTGCGACCGTTCGGCGTCGATGTTACCACCGGCATCGAAAGTTCACCCGGACGAAAGGATCACGACGCGGTGAGGCGGTTCGTCGATGCTGCACGAGCAGCCTGACTCACAACGGGCGTGCGGCTTACTTCTTCGCTTCCGCCGAAGGCATCTTCGTCGCCTGCCAGCTCACGGCGCGCCATTGGCCGTCGCGTTTCAGGAAAGTGCCGGTGTTCAGGTAGTTCGCGACTTCTGTCGTCTCGCCCTTCTTCGTGCTGCCGACGAGGCGGAATGCAACGATCGCAGTGGTTCCGTACTGTTGAATACGAATGTCTTCGGCGGAGTAGGTGGCGACGTCGGCGTCAGGCTTCGGCTTCTCCGCAGACGCAGCTTCTTCGCGCACGTCCCGCATGATATCTTCCTTTCCGATCCGGCGGCCGGACGATCCGGTGTAGATGAGGTCGTTCGCCCAAAAGCGCTCATGCATCGCGACGTCGTTGCGCGACGCTCCGGCCAGGAAATCGTTAAGCAGTTTCGTTAACTCTGCCGCGTCAGGTGCGACGGTGGTGTCTTTTGCAGATGCGCTTACCAGGCTGGTTGAGGTCTGCGCGCAGACCCGCAGCGGGAGAAGGGCGCAACACATTAGAAGAAGCAGATATTTAGACATGACTGCCCGAGTCGATGATGTCGTGACTACGGCGTCAATCATCAAAGTTCGCTCCCGCGCAGCCCAGGCCCGTTATTGCAAATCGTAAACTTCGACCAGGCCGACTCCAGTCGTGCCATGGGCCCCACGCACGATTGGAGTATAGGCTCCCGCGTTGAGGCTAAGTGTCATCGCGCTTTCGAGCGGGTCAGCGGGTGCGATGCCGATCGTTTGCAGTTGCATGGCTTGGAAGGCGTTTTGCTGCCAGTTATCATTCGACATCACGACGCTGCCCTGGGCGTCGCGAAGCTCGAGAGCTGGGTCCGACAAATAGCCGGCAACACCAGATGCCGCGAGCGACGGTCCTATCGCCCTAACGACCACGCGGGACGGTGCATTTAAGATGAAGCCGCCAATCAGAGCGTTGTCACCAGCCTGAACGCTGCCGCGGGTCGCGATGTTTGCGAGATACGAAGCAGCAGGCTGCGCATCGAGATCGTAAGCTTCGACGAGCGCGATTCCACCGCTGGCTTGCGCCCCGCGCACAACCGCGGTGTAAGCTGCCGGCGCGAGTGTCTGCACGAGTGCACTTTCACGCCGATCGCTCGGCGCAATCCCGGTAGCACGAATTTGCGCAGCCTGACTTGGGTCGTCCTCCCAATTGTCATTCGTGGCCAGTTTCAATCCATTCGAGTCGTATAGCTCGAGGAACGGATCGGCGAGCGCGCCCGCGACTGGGATTGAAGGTCCCATGGCACGTAGGATCAGCCTCTTCGGCGCACTGCCGCTGACGATGATTCCTCCGATCAGCACATCATCCGCGCTTCCGACCTGGCCTCGTGTCGAAAGATTCAACGGAATTCCTTTACCCGACGCGTTCTTGCCTACGATCGTTTCCACCGCGCGGCGGGCGTCGAGCAAGCCATAGCCCTCCGTCGGAGAGAAGTCGTTCCCGAGACGGTTGGCAAACGCGCCATATAGCGTCTGGCCGGCGTGCGTCGTTCCTACGATTAGAGCGCCACCTAGGAGGTCTGCCGAGTTGCCGCCGGCGTGAATGCCGATCAGGTCGCGATCGATACCGAACGAAATAGAGGCTCCCGGATTGAAGCCGCTGCCGAACGAAAGAGTCAGTGTACGCAGATCTGAAGAAAGCGTCGCGGTCACCGGGATATTGCTCGCGTTCTGCCCGACTGTGAATGGGAACCCCTGGTCGGTGCTCGGGTCGAAGACCAAATTGCTGTTCGTTAGGTCAATAACCAGTGTGTCGAGGCTTTCGCCCGTTTGTCCGGAGAACGCTGCGGTGAAGAAGGTTGGGCTAGTAGCGCTTTGATTACTGTCGTCGCCAGCGGCTGTCACGATGATGGCCACCCCGCCGTTCGTCGCAGTAGCACGAGAGAAGTTCGCATCCAGGTCATGGGCGCTAGCGGATTGCTGCAGCATGGTGTTTACCTGGGCCGATGAGAGTGAGCCGGGTCCGCCAGCCGCTTCTAGCATCAGCGCTGCGAAAGCAGCGGCGTTCGGTGCTGCGGCGCTGGTGCCGAAGAAGTTCGGGTAGCCGTCCTTGTCGTAGTCGACGTCTGCCCCTTTCGGGAAGAAGCTCGTGTCCACGCCGTCGACAGCAGCAAAGTCTGGCTTCATCCGAAGCTCCGGCGTGGGGAGGCGTTGACCTTGGGCATTGAAGTAAAACGGCAAGCTACCGCCACGTGCATTGAAGCTTTCCACCGCAGGCTCGAACGGGCCGGGAGGCGGATTGCTCTTATCGGCGTTGTAGCTTCCGACGATATTCGGATTGTTGTTGTAAACGTAAGCAGCTACAGAGTTCGCATGCAGGGTAGCGGCGTGACCGTAGAGGGTTATCGTATCCGATGAAATATACGTGCCTGTTACGTCATTGCCGTCTGCATTGATCAGGCGAAAGTGTCGCGCGGTCGGAGCACCGGTAGTGCGTAGACTGATCACGAGCTGATAGGTCGTATTAGCTGCCAGGTCGACAATCTCGACGGGATGACTAGTCGCCTGATTGTTGTCGATGCCGCTAATAGCTGACAGGTAGCGACCGGTAGCGTCGAAGACGAGTAGGTTATAGTCAGTCGTTACATTACCGGTATTAAAAGGGTCGTCCCATTGAAAGGCGATGGTGTGGCTCTTGTCAGCCCCGGTCTTAACGGTTATCCCAATGACCGGATCGGAGCTAGTTCCGAAGTTATGAAAGCCGCCCGCGTAGAGCTGGGCCGGTACTTGGCTCAGGACAAGATTTCCGCGTCGCGCCTGTCCACTGGCGACGGAAATGATGTTCGCGTCGGAGCTGTAACCCCCAGTGTTATTCCCGCTGGCGGAGAAGTAGGTAACCTTCTTTCCACCTAGTGAGTTACTCGTGGCGACGTCCTCTACTGCCTTGGTGATGATGCCATCGGAGAAGAATGGTTCGTCAGGGAAAGAGATGTCATCAACTATGATGTCACAGAGGGCGCGACCGTCGCTGCGCAGGTTCCGGATACTGTTCGCCATCGCAACCTGGCTGGAGCCAGCAGACGAGAAAGCAATTTTCGCAGCTGGCGCGATATCGTGGACGATCTCTGCCATCGCCCGTCCTTCGTCGACGACAGTAGAACGACTGTCATCCGCTAAGACTGCGACGGGCTCGGAGTAGCCATCCGGGTTACCCGGACCGGGCAGATCTCCCGCCGCGACTCCGACACTCGCGCGCGGGACCCCGGCGGCGCCATCAAACGAATCCGACACGATTCCTACGCTGATTCCCCTTCCCAGGATGCCGGCCGCAGTGACGACGCCTGGCGTGTTTACCTCTTCGGCGTGCTCGACGACGCTGCTCTGCGCTGTGACAGCTCCGACGTGCCGGATCGGCCGATGGGCCAGCACGACACTTTGAACTCCGGATAACTGCGCGACGGCGACGCCCTGGCCGAGTGGCAGAGCGGCCGAGATCACTCCGCCTCGCCAGTGCGGATCGGACGCCAACACGCTCAGGCCGAGATCGGCCAAACGAGCATTGATCGCACCGAACGGAACGTCGCCGTTCAGGTAAATGTTCACGACCACGCGACCGCTCTCGTCGCTTGTCAGCCATGTGGATGAATGAATGCTGTCGATCGCCTGACGTGCGTCCTGTTGATGTAGCTCAACGAGCTGCTTCAATCCGAGGCCGAGATTATCAGGCACAATCGGAGCCGCGGTGATGCTTTGCCCGCGAGCGCTGAGTGTAGCTGCCAAAACGAAAATGATAGGGAGCAGTTGATTCATGCGAAGCGCTCGAGACGAAGCCGGAGAGGACGTATTCAACCCTACAAGGCCTTTTGCGTTGCGCACGCGCAGCACGGTTTTCTGCGTCTCATGCGGCCAGTTCAGCTGCGCACGCAAGGGAGCGCTGTATATTACGGCATGAACCTCACGTATTACGGCCATGCCTGCTTCGCTGTGCAAGCTGGCGGCAAGACCCTGCTGTTCGATCCTTTCATCGCGCCTAATCCTCTGGCGAGTGAGATAGACGTCGGTAAAATCGAGGCCGACTACATTCTCGTGTCACACGGTCATGGCGACCATGTCGCGGACCTGCTTGCGATCGCGCAGCGCACAAGTGCAAAGATCATCGCGCCCTATGAAGTCGGCAGTTGGTTCGAGGCAAAAGGATTAAAAAATGTGCAGGCGATGAACCATGGCGGCGCCGCGACGGCCGAGTTTGGCCGAGTGAAACTGACCACGGCTATCCATAGCAGCTCGATGCCGGATGGATCTTATGGCGGGAATCCGTGCGGATTCGTGGTCGAGAGCGACGAAGGTAATTTCTATTACTCCGGCGACACTGCCTTGACGATCGACATGAAGTTAATCGCGGAACGGATTCGTCTGCGGTTCGCGGTCTTGCCGATTGGCGATTTCTTCACGATGGGAGTCGATGACGCTATGCGGGCAGCTGACTTCGTTGGTGTGCGCACGATCGTAGGTGTGCATTACGATACCTTCCCGCCGATCAAACTCGATCGCGTCGCGGCAATGAAGACGGCGCAGGCCGCCGGCAAGGAACTGTTGCTGCCGAAGATTGGCGAAACAATCGAGCTGTAGCTGCGCTTACCGAGTCGCCGCGTTCTTCTGCCAGATCTGCCAGCGCTCACGGCCGTCGAACATCGGTAACGAGTCAACCGCCGGCTCATCGTGCTGCTTTGAGAAGGTCGATCCGAAGAGCGCACGCTGCAGTTCATCGGTGAGCGGATACGGCGGCGGGTCGTCGTTCTCGCCAAAGAAGAAATGTCCTAGCAGTCGGCCGTCCTGTCGAAGTAAGCCTGCCGTCCGCGCAACATACGACTGCCACCGGTCACGCGGCATCGAGCAGAGAAACGTGCGTTCGTAGATCACGTCGAAGTCTCGCCCGAGGTCATCCGCGAAGAAGTCAGCAAGCGACACTTTGCCGGCCAAGTCGCCGAGCTGCGCCGTAGCGCGTTCCACTGCCGCGGGAGCGTAGTCGATTGCTTTGACGTCCCAGCCGGCCTCGTGAAACGCGCGCACTTCATGGCCTGCGCCGCACCCGGGAATCAGGACGCGTCCGGTTCGCGTTTCGTGCTGCAGCCATCGGTCCAGCGCGACCGGTATGCCACCGAGATCCCACGGCGTTTCGCCAGAGACATAACGAGGTTGCCAGAAATCAACCTGGTCGCTGCGCATCCCTAATGATAAGCGGCGCTACTCCGCGCGGAAAGCGTTACCTAGCTCTCAATCTGCCGGTGATGTTCAGGTTCGTGGCTCATTTCTTATCGCCCCGCTCATCCGCGTCGACGGCCGGTCGCGGGTCGAGTAAGCTGCGCGGCGAATGGTAGCGCCTCACGTTGTTGTCATGGGGGTCTCCGGTTCCGGTAAAAGCACTGTCGGAGCACTGCTAGCGCAGAAGCTCGGCACAAGGTTTTTGGATGCCGATTCGCTCCATCCCGCTCAAAACCTGGCGAAGATGGAAGCCGGTATTCCACTCGATGATGTTGATCGTGAGCCGTGGCTCCAAACGGTCGGCCAAAAGCTGCTCGAAGCACGCGCGATCCCGCTCGTGGTCGCATGCAGCGCGCTCCGAAAATCCTACCGCGACATCGTCCGCGCCGCAGACCCGACCGTTCGTTTCATTCTGCTACATGGGTCGGAAGCATTGCTGACCGAGCGGCTGGCCACGCGGGAGGGGCACTTCATGCCAGTGACATTGCTCCAGTCGCAATTAAAGACACTTGAGCTGCTCGATGACGACGAATGCGGCATAACACTGGACATCATCGAAAGCGCCGACGGGCTGGCAACCAAAGCTGCGGCCTGGCTTTTAGCGACACTGACTTAGTCTTACAAGCCACGGACCTGCCTAACTCCTAGAAGCTTACGTTTCCCCCTGGATACAAACCGCATGAATCTACCAGAAGAGTAGCGATCGTAAACGGTGGCAATCGCGGTATGGGAAAGGCTATCGCGCTCAAATTAGCGCGAGAAGGCGCTCAAGTAGTAATCGACGACGTGAGCCACCCCGAGGCAACAGACGCACTCCAAAAAGAAATTTCCGCGCTAGGCCAACGCGCGATTGGCGTCAGAGCAGAAGTAAGTCGACTGACCGAGCTGCGGGAGTTGTACGCGGCTGCTGTGCGCGAGTTCGGGCGCGTCGATATCATACCAACAACGCTGGAATCGGCTCATTCTAGAACCGGTCCTGCAGCTCGCGAGCCGCCGCCTTAGCTTCCGGAATCGCGAGTGCGGCCGTCACAAAAGTCGCCGCTGCTGCAATTAAACACCACATGCAAGCGGCCTTGTGCTTCGCGAACTGATCGTAAGTGAGCTTCGCTGCTTGCGCAGCATCGGTGCCCGCTTTCGCGGCAAGCGCGAGTGGAATCCACGGCTGAGTTTTCGCGCGATTTTTAGGCCCCATCGCAGCGAGGCCCATCGTCGCTGCGTAACTCCCAAGGCCGATGAAAGCGTCGCCCATTTGGAAGTGCGAGTAGGCTTCTGGCGAAGCGTCCACCTTGTCGGCGTCTAGACCCGGCAACGCCGGTTCCGGCAGATGTTTGATCGCACCAATCTGGTAAAGCGCGATTAACCCCATACATCCGACCGCCGCGAGTGAAGAGATGACGATGCCGCGTCGTTGATCGAGGAAGTCCCCGGAATCGTGCCGTAGCTGCTCGCTGAGTTGTGCTGGTGTCATCATGATCTTTGCTAAAGGGGATTCGCTTGCGGGACCGCAGTCAGACGCGCCGTCCGTGAATCCCTTCTCGCAACTACGGTTGTTTTTCGAACTTCATCGCGACCGAGTTCATGCAATAACGGAGACCGGTCGGCTGCGGGCCGTCGTCAAAGACGTGGCCAAGATGTCCGCCGCAACGTGCGCAAAGAACTTCCGTGCGCTTGATGAACATTTTCCGATCGCTCTCCGTCCGCACCGCATCGGGCGAGATTGGCTGGAAGAAGCTCGGCCAGCCTGTGCCGGATTCGAACTTCGCATCCGAGCTGTAGAGCTCCTTTGCACAAGCTGCACACCTGAAAATGCCTTTCTCGTGATTGTCGTTATACTCGTTCTTGAACGGCGCTTCGGTGCCCTTTTCCCGGAGCACATAATATTGCTGCGGAGTTAGCTGTGCTTTCCACTCAGCGTCGGTCTTTTCAACTTTGTCATTCATATTGGGTTGAGAGGGTTGCGGCGCCTGTTCGTCCGCAGCGAACACGGATGCGGTGAGAAAAGCGCCCAGGAGTAAAGAGGTGAGATGTTTCATGGTCGAGATACGGCGGTTAATCAAACGTGAGAGGCAGGCGAGCTTCGTTTATTCCGGCAGCGTTTCCGCGCATCCGCGGTGGCTTCGTTTGCGTAGCAATTACAACCCAAATCGGAGATCCACGTCATGAGCTACATCAAACAAATGTTCGAATCGCATCCGGTGAACCCGTCGTCGGATCACGCCGTCAATATTGAGTGCATCACGGCGTGCTACTCCTGCCTCGAAGCATGCAATGCCTGCGCCGACGCCTGTCTCGCCGAGAAAGACGTGGCACAGATGGTCGATTGCATTCGTGATTGCAACGACTGCGCCGACGTCTGTCTAGCGACCGCGCGGATCATCTCGCGCTTCACGCGCACCGACTTCAAGCTCGCCGGCGCTCAGCTCCGCGCCTGTCTTCAAGCCTGCGAAAGCTGCGCCGCGATGTGCGAGAAACATGGCGGGAAGATGGAGCATTGCCGTGTTTGCGCAGAGGCCTGCCGGCGTTGCGCGGAAGCTTGCGAGGCCCTGCTCGCCGAAAAATAACTTTCAGCTCCGCAGGGTAATTGATCAGCAGCAGTCGAGGTCATGCGCTAGTCCCGCCATTTAGAAGCGTTAGAGAAAAAGAGCAGCGCGGTTTTCGGCACGCGGACGAAGCCGGCGATCACACCTTTCACGCCCACGGTCGAGCCAACACTGCGCTGGAATTTCTCGTGATCGGCCAGCGCGTAGAAGCCCCGCTTCTTTTTCGCGCCTTCGAGGTTCAACACGCTTTGGATGAATCCGAGATGCGAGAAAGCCTGCGGGAAGTTTCCCAGGAATGCGCCGGTTTCCGGATCGATCTCCTCAGAATACAGGCCGAGCGGACTCGCCATTTCAATCATCCGGTCGAGCAGCTCTTCGGCGCGCAAGAGTTGCCCTTCGCGGATGAGATGATCGATCCACCAGAAGCTGCAAATAATGAACGCTCCTTCCTCGCCTGCTTTCTCCTCGCCGCGATAAAGCAGCGGGCCGCGCGCGAGCTTCTTCTCCAAAGCTTCGCGCGTGAGTTTCGCGACATGTTCGTCGAGGAAACCGGTCGTGAAGGCGAGCAGTGTCGACGCATCGAGTGATGCTTCATCCAGCTTCGCCGAGAGAACTTTTCGGCGATCTACTTTGATCAGTCCCAGATCGAGCACCTCTGCGCGTATTTCTGCGCAGACCCTCGCGAGTTTGCCGTCATCATCGCCCAGCAGCACGCGCGCGCGTTCCAGTGCCACCCAGCACATGATTTTGCCGTAGGTGAACTGGAACGTTTCCCGCACTTCCCAGATGCCATTGTCTTCCGCACGCCAGAAGCGGACCGCTTCGTCGGTCAAACGCGTGAGCATCTCGCGTTTGTCCGCGTCGATCTTTCCGCCGGTGTGTCGAAAGAAAAAGAGCGACTGCAAGACGTGCCCGTAATTATCGAGCTGAAACTGATCTTCCGCGGCGTTGCCCATCCGCACCGGCTTCGAGCCGCCGTAGCCATTGAGATGATCGAGCGTCGCTTCCGGCGGGATCGGCACATCGCAGACCGGATACATGACCGCGACGGTCGGCGCGTCGTCGTTCGCCCGCTCCTTCTCGCTCTCCTTCATCCATTGCTTCGTCGCGAAATCGAGGAACGCCTTCGCTTCGCCGGAATAGCCGAGGCCGAAGAGCGTCTGGATGAAGAGCGCCGTGTCGCGCAGCCAGGTGAAGCGGTAGTCCCAATTCGCATCGCCGCCGAGTTGCTCTGGCAGCGAAGTCGTCGGCGCGGCTACGAACCCGCCAGTCGCCGCGTAGGTTAGCAACTTCAACGTCACCGCGCTGCGGCGGACCATCTTCTGGTGGGGACCGCGATAGTAATTGAAGAGATTCCACTCGCGCCAGAAGGCCGCCGTCACACCGAGCCATCGTCGTACCTGCTGGAGATCGGGAATCGGCCGCTCCTCCGTGTAGTCGAGGACCGCAAAGAACGGACGGTTGCGCTCGATGCGGAAGATCGCCGTCAGATCGCCGCCGGCTTCTGTCATCGGCACATTGCAGAAGATGGTCGCCTCCTCGAGAGCGAACGCTGTCGCGTTTTGCTGCTTCCAATGCGCGGACTTCCGCGCGTAATCGGGACGCGCACAGACGCGCACCTTCATCTCCACAGGTCCACCAGATTCCCACTCGACGAGTCGCACCAACTTCGACGTCGGGTGAAGTGACGTGAAGTCGTAAAAATGCGCGTTGCTCTGGCGCGCGACGACGAAGAAATCCGTCAGCCTAACGACACCAGTTTTTGTGGAGAACCGCGTCTCGAAGATCGCGCTGTCATCCAGGTATCGCCGTGTGACATCGAACTCCGCGGCGGGATGGATCGTAAAGTCGCCGCCTTTCTCGTCGTCTAACAAGCGGCTAAAAATCGGCGCAGCATCAAACGCTGGCAGGCATAGCCAGTCGATCCCGCCATTTGGATTGATCAACGCGGCTGTCTCGCAATTGCCGATCAGCGCATAGTCTTTGATCGGCGTCATCTCACCCAGCCGCCAACTGCCTGAATCGGCTCGATCGCACCCGGCTCGGTCACCCATGCGACGATCGCGCTGCGCGAATTTGCATCCGCTTTCACTGCGACTGCGGGCGCTCGCAGCTCTGCCTTGCCCCCGTTCATCTTCGTGCTCTCGAGCGAGAGAACTACGAAGTCGTGCAGCAATTTGCGACCGCTGTTCTCGCCGGCTTTCACGTTGATGTTCAAGCCAAAGCCAAGCCGCGCGACGTGCAGATCGAGCGGCTTCTCGGCGCCGCTCGTTGCTTTGAAGACCGCACTGATCGTGTCGCCATTGTTGACCGAAAGCCTGAGTATACCCGGCGATTCCGACGAAACGGAGGGCACACCGTTGTTCCTCCATTCACGGCCGTCGAGGACGAAGCCGGGCGTGTAAACGCTGCCGCTGTCCCAGCGCGCGGAGTATTCATATTGCCGTGCGGTCCACGCCTTTGACGCGAACGGGTCGCGCCAGCCGAGTCGATCCCAGTAGTCGACGTGAAACGCGAGCGGCACAAAATCCTGCCAGAGCCGCTGGTCATCTTTCAGCTTACTCAGCCATGCCTCGGCGGGCGGACAACTGCTGCAGCCCTCCGATGTGAAGAGCTCGAGCAGGTGCGTTTGGGTCGCCTTACTTTCCAGCTCCAAAGCGGAAGCAGAGGCGGCGGCGAAGCAAACCGCAGCGGAGATCACAACGGCGGAATAATCGCGGAGTTTCATGGCGATAGGAGTGCGGCCGAAGCGGAATATTGCAAAGCGATGAAATAACATGGGCGGTACGCGCTCTCATGATGAATGCGGGAGCGCCGCTCGCGCAGTGTAATTCGCTGGCGGAGCGCGAAGGGCATTAGTAGTTATGGTGCGTGGCGGAGATTGATCCCGAAGAGCTTGTTGGGACCTACTATGCGCCGCTTTATCGCTTTGGACTTTCGCTCAGCCGACACGAATCGGACGCGAGCGATCTCGTTCAACAAACATTTCTCGCCTGGGCGACCAAGGGTCACCAGCTGCGAGACAAATCGAAAGTGAAGACGTGGCTTTTCACCACGCTCTATCGCGATTTCCTCGCGAAGAAACGGTACGCGGGCCGATTTGTTGCGACCGATGACGACGCGAACTTCGAGGAACCACCGCACGTCGCCCCCTCCGTCGTCGATGCGCTTGACGCTGCGATCGTGCTAAAGGCATTGCACGCGCTCGATGATCGCTACCGTGCGCCCGTCACCTTGTTTTACATGCAGCAACATTCATATCGCGAGATCGCGGAGATCCTCGAGGTGCCGATCGGCACCGTGATGTCGCGTATTTCGCGCGGAAAAGTTGAGCTGCGTAAAAGCTTGAGCGACGCCGCTGCGATGGATGCGCGAAAAATCGTGCCGATGGAAGGAGAGCAATCGCATGGATAACCGGGAGGCGCGTTCCATCTTAAGCACATATCGTCCGGGCGAACCAGCCGTCGACGACGGGCGTCGAGACGAAGCGCTGCGCAAAGCAGAAGCCGAGCAGGACTTGGCGCAGTGGTGGACCGAGGAACAAAAGCTCGATCGCATCATCGCGTCGAAACTGGCGACAACCCACGTGCCCGCTGGTTTGAAAGAGCGCATCATGCCAACCCTCGAAGCGCGACCTGAGAGAGTGCGCTCGACTTGGAGCCGCGGCCTCTTGCTCGCGGCCGCTTCGATTGTCGCGCTCGCGGTAATTGTTGGCTTCTGGCGCGGACCGTTTCAACCCGCAGCCTCCCTCGCGGATTATCGCGACGAGATGGTCAGTTTCATCAAAGTCGCTCCATCACTCGAGTTGGAATCGTCCGACCTGGGCCGTCTTAAAACGTTCCTCGCGAAGGCCAACGCACCCGCCCGATTCACGGTGCCGAAGAATCTACAGAAGTACGAGCCGATTGGCTGTCGCGTGCTGCGGTTCCGAGGCCAGGACGTGTCTCTCGTTTGTTTCAAGATCGGCGGTGATCGCCTCGCGCATCTCTTCGTCACAACTCCTAAAACCGTCCGCACAGGTGGCAGCGCCACAGCCCCAGTCTTCGCGGACGAGGAGGGCTGGATGACCGCGACATGGACCGAGGATGGCCAAGCCTATCTCCTCGCGGTCCAAGGCAACCGCGCCGCGACGGAGAAGTTCCTCGAAACAACGTAACCCACATTGCTTTCCGATATGGCCACTCCTCGTAAAAGTACAATCCCCAAACGCGCTTCCGCTCGCATCAAAGATGATGCAGCGGGCCTACTCCACGGCTACTCGGAACAACCGCGTCCGCTCGGCGGTTACGCGGCACTCGTCGCAGTGTTTACGATCGGTTTAGGCAGCGCATTTGTCGCAGCTAACGAGTCTGATGACGAACTACCGAAGCTGGGCTGGAGCGATCTCCTACTTTTCGGTATCGCGACCCATAAGCTCAGCCGCATCGTGACGAAGGATCTCGTGACGAGCCCGTTCCGCGCTCCGTTTGTGAAATTCAAAGTCTGCCGGCGCGGGCGAAGTGGAAGAAGAAGCGCGCGGCGAAGGTCTGCAGGAGGCAATCGGCGACCTGATTACCTGTCCGTATTGCATCGCGCCATGGATCGCTTCCGCGATGGTCTTCGCATCGGCCCACGCCCCGCGCGCTACGCGCGTGATCGGCGGAATCTTCGCCATCACCGCAGGCTCAGATTTTCTCAACCGCCTCTACGTAAAAGCGAAGGAGTGATAGGTTCTCGCGGAATAGGAATTTCGCGGTCGATAATCGTTACTCGAGCGGCACGCTGACGGCATCTGCGGGCTATTTGAACTGCTCCGCATCGAGCGACTTCTCGGAAAAGCAAACATTCGCGAACTCCATCACACCGAGCGGTTCGCCTTCTATACTCTCGCTTTTCCAGTTGTAGGAAGAGCCGCGCTTCGCGACACGAAGTCCATTGGCATCCTGCCATTCCTCGAAGACGAGCGCGTAACGGGAAAAAAGTCGCGCCTGCGTCGCGGGAGTTCGCGTAATGTCTGCCTCCATGAACTCTCGCGTCGCGCTCATCACCGGTGTCGGGTCGGGGCTCGGCGCCTCATTGGCGCGACGCTTCGCGCGCGGAGGTTTTTCTGTCGCGCTCGTCGCGCGAAGCGATGGCTTCATCAGCGAGCTGGCGCGCGAAATCGTCGGTGCGGGTGGGACGGCGATCGGCGTCGTGGCGGATGTCAGCCGGCCTAACGAGGTCAAATCAGCGGTCGCTCGAGTGCGAGCGGAGCTCGGACCGATCAACGTGATGATTCACAACGCGAGCGCTTCATCGGGGAATGGTCTGCTCGGCACGACACCCGAACAGTTCGAGCAAGCGTGGCGCATCGCGGCGCTGGGAGGATTCGCCTGCGCGCAGGAAACCGCTCCCGACATGCTGGGCGTGGGCGAAGGCGTCATGCTCTTTACAGGCGCGACTTCGAGCGTGCGCGGCGGCGGCTGGCTCGGCTTTAGCAGCGCGAAGTTTGCGCTACGCGGGCTCGTGCAATCGCTTGCCCGGGAGCTTTGGCCGCAGGGGATTCACGTGGCGCATGTCATCGTGGACGGCATCATCGGAGAACCTGCCGGCGGCTCCGCGTCGGATGAGGATCCGTTGCTCGATCCCGATCAAATTGCCGAGGCTTATTGGCATCTCGCGAATCAAGAGCGCTCGGCATGGACGCTTGAGCTCGATGTGCGCCCGAATCGCGAGCAGTTCTTCATCTGATTGCGCGCTCCGTTCGTTATGCTTGATCGAGTTTCCGTCGCGATCATCCAGAGCAGTCCGGTGTTTCTCGACCTCGAGGCGAGTGTCGCGAAAGCCGTCACGCTTGCGGAAGGGGCCGCGCGGGACGGCGCCCGCGTGGTTGTGTTCGGCGAGACGTGGCTGCCCGGCTACCCAGCGTGGCTCGACCACTGTTCAGACGCAGCGCTGTGGGATCACGCGCCGAGCAAGGAGGTGTTCGCGCGCCTGCGGCAAAACAGCATCGTCGTTCCTGGCCGGGAAACGACACTGCTCGGAGAGTTCGCGCGCGATCGCGAACTGACGCTTGTCATCGGCGTCAACGAGCGTGTCGAAACGGGCCCGGGAAACGGCACGCTCTACAACAGCCTCTTAAGTTTCACTCCGGACGGACGTCTCGCGAATCATCACCGGAAACTTGTGCCAACTTACACCGAACGCCTCGTGTGGGGGCAGGGTGATGGCGGTGGTCTGGAATCCGTGGCTACGCCAGCCGGCCGCATCGGCGGCTTGATCTGCTGGGAACATTGGATGCCACTGGCGCGCCAGGCGCTGCATAATTCCGGAGAACACATCCACGTCGCGGTCTGGCCGACGGTGCACGAAATGCACCAGATCGCGAGCCGTCATTACGCGTTTGAAGCGCGATGTTTCGTGCTCGCCGCCGGGTTGGTCATGCGGGTGAAAGATCTGCCCGCCGAATTGCGGCCCATCACGGAACTCGCGGCGAATCCCGATGCTTTCCTGCTGCGCGGCGGCAGCGCGGTCATCGGACCGGACGGCCAATATGTGGTGGAGCCGGTCTATGAGCAGGACACGATCGTGACGGCCGAGCTCGACCTTGCTGCGGTCGATCGCGAGAAGATGACGCTCGATGTGTCGGGCCACTACAGCCGCCCGGACATCTTCGAGTTCCGGATGCGGGAGCGGGGTCGCTAAAGCATCCGCCACCCGCAGAGCGGCGGTATAACATCGCTGCTCGCTTTGGGAATAAACCGGGGAGTTCCGGCCCTTACTGCACCATGAAGATGCTCCTGCTTTTCACTCTCGCCGCCGTCCTCTCGGCGACCGTCTGCCCCACGAATGGCCAGGAGCCGGCCGCACCGGTGCTCGAGAAAGCGGTCTTCGCGGGCGGATGTTTCTGGTGCATGCAGCCGCCGTTCGATCACGCGCCAGGCGTCGTCTCTACGCTGGTGGGCTTTACGGGCGGGCGAGAAGAAAACCCGACCTACCGACAAGTGTCGTCCGGCGAAACGAGTCACCGCGAAGCGATCGAGGTTACCTTCGATCCGATGAAGATTTCCTACGACAAGCTGCTCGAGATTTTCTGGCACAACATCTCTCCGATCCAAAAAGACGGACAGTTCCGCGACATCGGCGATCAGTATACGACGGCGATATTCTACACGACGGAAACGCAGCGAATCGCCGCGGAGAAGTCGAAAGAGCAGCTCAGCCAATCAGGCAAATTCGACAAACCAATCGCGACCGTTGTTTTGCCAGCCGGTAAGTTCTGGCCAGCGGAAGAGTACCACCAGAAGTACTACATCAAGAACCCGACTGCCTACGGGATGTATCGCTTCGGTTCCGGCCGTAATGGCTACCTGCAGAAGACGTGGGGCACCGCGCATTAACGCGGCATTTGATTCAATGACCCGAACAGATTCACCCATCGCAATCTATTATGAGCACCCGGATTGGTTCCGGCCTCTCTTCGCTGAGCTAGATCGTCGCGGCATCGACTACGTCAAAGTCGACGCGAGCCAGCACTCGTATGACGTGACCGCTCAGGAGGACGATCGCTATGCGCTCGTGTTCAATCGTATGAGCGCGTCCGCCTATCTGCGTGAACATGGAAACGCGAT
>JALYXP010000451.1 GCA_030947045.1 Verrucomicrobiota bacterium
GGCAGCACCGCTGCAACGTTGCTCGCGCGCGCTGGTCGCCGTGTTGTTGTTTTGGAACGCGATAAGTTCCCGCGATTCCACATCGGCGAATCGCTCCTTCCATTCAGCATGAAAGCGTTCCGACGCCTTGGAGTAATCGACAAGTTCAAGAACGCCGGGTTTATGGAAAAGTTCGGCGGCGCGATGCTCGGATCTTGCGGCGGTGATGGGGTGAAATTCTATTTCGAGGACGGGTTTCGGTCGCAAACCGATCGCTCATACCAGGTGCCACGCGCGCAGTTCGATAAGATCCTGCTCGACCACGCGGCGGAGAATGGCGTGGAAGTGCGCGAAGAGACAGGCGTCGAAAAGGTAGAGTTTTCGAGCGACGAAGCGCGGCTGCAGGTGCGCGGAATATCCAGCGGGCCAGCAGAGATTCGCGCGAAATACGTCGTCGACGCGAGCGGCCGGAATTCGGTCGTAGGGCAAATGTTCAAGCTGAAGAAAACGTATCCGCAGCTGCAGAAGATCTCGATTTTCGCGCACTACGATGGCTTACTCCGCGCGGAGGGCCGGGACGGGACGTTGACTCAGCTGCTGCGCTCGCTCGATCGGTGGTTCTGGGTCATTCCGCTAAGCAAAACGCGCACCAGCATCGGCGTCGTGCTGGATTCTGCGGTCTTCAAAAATTCGAAGTTGTCGCCGGAAGAATTCCTCGATCAGGCGGTCGCGGAACAACCGCAATTGACACGGCAAATGCCGATGGCGGAGCGCGTCTCGCCTGTCAGCGTGGCGGCGGATTTTTCGTATCGCTGCTCTGAGCTGACCGGCGATCGCTGGATGCTCGCTGGTGACGCCGCCGGCTTCATCGATCCCGTCTTCAGCAGCGGAGTTTTCCTTGCGGTTCTCGCCGGCGAGCAATGTGCCGATGCGTTGCACGAAGTGCTCGATCGCCCCGCCAAAAAGCGGCGCCTCTTCGCGCGCTACCAGAAGAATGTGCACAAAGCGATGGATGTTTATCTGCGCTTCGTGAACGCATGGTACTCGAAGGAATTCATCGAGGTGTTCCTCCATCCGCAGGACATCTTGCAGATCCCGCCGGCGGTGAACGCAGTGCTCGGCGGCAACGTCGGAACGAGCTGGCCGATCCGGTGGCGGATGGCGGTGTTTTACTCGCTCGTCTGGCTGCAGAAATATGTGCCGCTGTGTCCGCGCCGCACTCTCCTTCCAGAGCAGCCGGATGATTCAATTGTGCGCGAGCCGCTCGCAGTATCTTAATTCACATGCGCTCAAACTTCCTCCTGCTGGCTGCCTGCGGTCTGCTCGCTTTCGGCGGCCTAACGAGTTGTCAGACGACCTCGCCGGCACATCAGTTTGCCGAGCCGAAATCGCCCTGGCAGACGAGAACCGGTCAGCTCGCTTACACTGGCCCGCACATGTCGCTCATCGGCGAAGTGCTGGTGCGTTACACGAACGCAGGAGATTTCGAGCTTACCTTTTCAAAGGGGCCTGGCGTCGCGCTGCTTTCGTTGCGCTCCGATGCAAATTTCGCGCAGGCGGAAGGGCCGCTCGCGCGGGGACGTTGGTCGGGGCAAGTCGCGGCCATCCCAGAACGGCTGCGTGGCTGGTTCGCGTTGCGTGAGAAAATTCTGGCCGCCCGCGGTAAGTCGAACGTGACCTACACCGCCGGCGCCGAGACCTTCAATCTCCGCTTTTGACCCCCGCGGCTTGAGACGCGAAGCTCGCGCCCTCTTTCCGCTCGTCATGCCGCTTCACGTCACCATCAGCCGCCTCGTTACGCAACGTCGCGGGCTGGTCTGGCTCGGCGTCGCGCTGATCGCGGCGGCGTCGATCTTCGTGCTCGTCACGCGGATGCAGCTCGACACCGAGGTGTTGAATCTACTCCCGCGCGGCTTCGAATCCGTCGAAGGTCTTAAGGTTTACAACCGCGATTTCGCACAGGTCCGTGAACTCACCTTCGCGCTCGTCGCGAAGCCGGAAGATGTCGACAAGCTGGAAGAATTTGCGCCGCAATTTGCAGACGCGTTACGGCAACAGCCATGGTGTGCGCGCGTGCTAGCCGGCTCGCCGATGGAGACGCCGGAAGGTGTGCACGACTTGCAGGCGATCGCTGTTCCGTTGCTGCTGAATCTTGAGCCGGCCGCCTTCGACGAAACGATCGCAGAACTTCAGCCGGCACAGATCCAGGAACGGCTCCGCAGGTTGCACGAAGAAGTCGAAGCTGGTTCGCCGCGTCCGCAATTCGAACTCGCGCTTGATCCACTCGGCGTCATCGCGCCAGCGCTGAAACCGTTCGCCGGGAATGCGGCGATCGAGGAAGACCAGCCGCTCACGTCGCCTGATCGGACGATGCGCGTTTTCCTCACCGTCACGAATCAAGAGACGATCAGCGCGTTCGATTGCCAGAAGCTGATGAAGCAGGTGAATGCCTTCCGCGCGAAGGCTCGCGAAGGTTGGGACGGCGGGCCGCTCGAGGTTCTCGTGACGGGCCGCTCAGCCTACGTCGCCGAGATCTCGTTGAGCATGCGGCACGACATCATCATCACGGTGCTCGGCTCGATTCTGCTCGTCAGCGGGGTATTTTACATTGGCTTCAACCGCTGGCTGCCGCTCATCGGGATGGGATTTTCGCTGCTGTTGTGTTGCCTCGTCGCGATCGCCGCCGGCCTCTTGATTTTCGGCGAACTGAATCTCGTGACGGTTGGTTTTTGCGCGATCCTGATCGGGCTCGGCGTCGATTTCGCGATCCTGATCTTTGGGCGTTACCAGCAGGCGCGTGATGACGGCAGCGATCACACGGCGGCAGTTGGCGAAGCGGTCAAGAACCTCGGCCGCGCCGTCTTCTTCGGAGCGCTCACGACGGCGGTCG